>JASGCU010000117.1 GCA_030053935.1 Chitinophagaceae bacterium | reverse complement strand
CATAGATCCCAAGCTCATCGATTGTGGTTAGAAAATTGTGGCAGAGACAAAAGAGAAATTGCTGATTATGCGATGGTTGACAAAAAATTAATAGCCAAAGATGGAGAGAAAATAGGAGCAAGATATTTTATTAAGCAAAAAGTGTAAGAAAACTGCTAAATGCTTAATAAAATGATACTTATTTGTATGAAGATACTGATTATCTGTAATATATATTAATTTTCTAAGTGATAGAAAACAATATGCCCACGATTAAAATCGTAGGTTTCTTTTTTAGATTGGAACTACCCAAGCGATTTTTATTGAAGGACAGGATAGTTTTGGGTAATATCTACTCCTTTTGTTTTCAGAATATCTGAATATTTACGTGCTTCTTCTACTCTTTGTTGCCCCAAATAGAGCAAAACAAGATTGATATAAGCATTGGTATAATTGTCATTGACCTCTATACATTTCTGCCACCAATATTCTGCTTCCGAATATTGCTTTTCAAAATAGGCAATAGTCCCTAATCCCAAAGGGGCTTCGGGTTGCTTGGGGTTTAATTGAAACGACTTTGTATAAAACGCCTTCGCACTATCCAATTGTCCTGTATTTTCTGCGGTAGCGCCCAAATTAAAGTAGGTATCCCATTGTTCGGGATTGATTTCCACGCTTTTTAAGAAATATTTTTTGGCAAGGTCGTGCCTTTGTTGTTTTCGGTATAAAAGCCCTGCATTTGTCATTGCTCGCCACGACTGCGGATTTTTTTCTATCACATTTTGATAACACCAAATTGCCGAGTCGTCTTTTCCAATTTTTTCATATAAAAGAGCAAGGTTATAAAATGCCTGCCATTGATGGGGATTAGCTTTGATACCTTTCAAAAAACATACCTTTGCCTCCTTAAACTGTTCTTTTTTGAGCAAAATAAATCCCATATCGCTTAAAATATCGGGCTGATTCGGTTGTAAAATAAGGGATTGCTGCCATACTTCAATTGCCTTGTCAAAATTTCCATTATCTTTGTATTGAAGTCCTAAAGATTTCCAAGCGTGATGGCTGTGAGGTTCGGATTGGACAGCACTTATCCAAAAACTTTCTGAATTTTTAAAGTTATGAGAATGAAAGATGTTTAATCCTCCAAATAGAACGGTGATTCCTATCAACATTTTTATCAAAATGTTGCGAAATTTTTGAAAAAAATGCAGAGAAAGACACTCATTTAGGAAAAAAACAAAGGACATACAAGGGATATAAAACCTATGTTCTAGGTAGTCACTGAGTTTTCCATCGGTGGAAATAAATAGGGTTGCGGGAAATAAAAATGCTATAAACCAAAACAGAGACCAGAGGATCGTTTTGGTGGTTATTCTTTCTTTTTTGGAAAGATTTTTGAAAAAAAAAACGAAAATGCCTACATATAAAACTAATCCTAAAATAGAATGAAAGGGAGAGAAATAAGCCCAAACAGAAAGTGGAAATGGGAAGAAAAATTTGGAAGGGGCTTCTAAAAAAATGGGCAGATTGTGAATAATTGCATCAAAACCGATGACTAATTCTATTTTTGTACCCTCCAAAACGCCTCCTTCTAAAACCTTTTTTCGGGTATAGTACCAAATAATGGCACTGATAAAAGAGAAGCAGAGAAGCAGTATATTTTTTTTAACTTCGGGATGAAAACGTAGATGAGAGAAAAAAAAATAAAGGTATGCGGCTAAGACAAAAGGCAGAACAAATGCGGATTCTTTCGTGAAAAAAGCAGCCCATAAACAGAGTATATGCATTATGAAGAACCTCCAATGTTTTTTATAGGTATAGGAAACAAAAGAATTGACACTGCCTAAGATAAATACGGCTAAGAGAGTGTCATTTCTGCCAAAAATCCAAGCGACCGCTTGCACAAATAAGGGATGGACTGTAAATAAAAGGGTGGTTAAGAAAGAAAGAAAGACATCGTATTTCAATAAACAGAGGAGTTGGAACAATAAAATACAAGCTACAAGGTGATATATGATATTAGAGAAGTGGTAGATAAATGGCTCTGTTTTTCCTATTTGAGCATCTATGATAAAAGAGCTGAAAAGCATAGGTCTATGGTAATCTAAAGAATAGGAGAAATAAAATCCTTTGAAAAGATTTCCAATATTGCTGAAATAGGTCTGGTCATCTACAATAAAACCTATATCATCTAACCCGACAAATCCAAAAAATAAAATAGGAGAATAGATTAAAAATCCTCCTAATGCTATTATTCCTGCATACACAAACCATTTTTTATTATACGAGAAAGGAAAAGAAGCGGTATTTAAGATGTTTTCTTTGGTAATTTTTTTTTCTTTTTCTTTGAAAGGTATACTTTTGTGAGAGAAAGTTTTTTTTTTCATAGAGAGAGTTTTTTTATAACAATATTATTAAGAAGGAATGGAGCGAATGAGAACTTGTAATAGTTTTATAAAATGAGGTTCGGCTTTTTGCACTGATGCAATAATTTCGGGGATAAGGACTTTTTTCAAAATACCATATCCTATATCGGAAACAATAGATATTCCAAAAACATCCATATTACAATGCTTTGCAACAATAACTTCAGGGACGGTAGACATTCCTACTATATCAGCCATAGTTCCGAGTATTTTATATTCTGCGGGGGTTTCTAAACTTGGACCTGGGACGTAGATATAAGTTCCTGTTTTAAGAGGTATGTTTTCTTTTTTTCCTAAAAAAATGGCTTTTTCTATAAGTTCTGTATTGTATGGTTCGCTCATGTCGGGGAATCTATCACCCATTTCGTCCATGTTTTTGCCTCGCAATGGATTTTTTCCTAAAAAGCTTATATGGTCTTTTATGATGACCAAGTCACTTTTTTCAAAAGGAGGATGTAATGCTCCTGAAGCATTGGATATAAAAAGTTTTTCCACTCCTAAAACTTTCATAACTCGTATGGGAAAGGTAATATCGTGTAATGAATACCCTTCATAATAATGAAATCTCCCCTGCATAATGACTACTTGTTTATTTTCAAAAGAGCCAAGGATGAGTTTTCCCTTATGAAAATCCAGAGTGGGAGTAGAGAAATGAGGAATATCTTGATAGAGGAGTTCTGTTTCTATTTCCACACAATTTACTAAATTTTGTAATCCTGTTCCCAGCACAATTCCTATTTTAGGTCTTACATGAGTTCGTGAAAGAATCCAGTGAGCAGATTCTTTTACGTGTTCATAATTTTTTTCATGTTTTTTTAATGGTTTCATAGTATGTGTATTTTGTGAAGTTTATTTATTATTTTTTTCAGAATAGAGTGCATTGTTTTCTTTTGTTCTTCTATAGTTTTTTTACATTATAAGGGTTCTTCTATTTGTATATGGGTCTATTGTATGCTTTCTTTTGATGCCAATTGCCCGCAGGCAGCGGCTATATCTTTTCCTCTGCTTCTTCGGACATTTACAATTACTTCTTTTTTTTGAAGATATTCTTTGAATTTTTCTAATGCTTCGGGTTCTGCTTTTTGAAAAGATGCTTCTTGTATGGGATTATATTCTATTATATTTATTTTTACGGGAAAATGTTTGGTAAGTAAAAAAAGTTCTTGAGCATCTTTGAGAGAATCGTTCCAATCAGCAAATAGTATGTATTCAAAAGTTATTTTATTTTTTGTTTTGACATAAAAGTATCTCAGTGCTTCTATCAGTGTTTTGATATTATTGGATTCATTGATAGCCATAATGGAGTTTCTTTTGGTATCATTTGCGGCGTGGAGGGAAAGGGCAAGGTTAAATTTTACGGCATCGTCTGCTAATTTTTGTATCATCTTTGCTATTCCTGATGTGGAGAGGGTAATTCTTTTCGGGGATAGTCCGAGTCCTGTTTTTGGGGAGGTGAGTTTTTCTATGCTCATCATCACTTGAGCATAATTGAGAAGCGGCTCTCCCATTCCCATATATACTATGTTAGAGAGAGGGGAATTATATTTTTCTAGAGATTGTTTTTGTATCATTACCACTTGGTCGTATATTTCGGAGGCGTGTAGGTTTCTTTTTTTTTTCATATATCCTGTGGCACAGAATTTACAAGAGAGAGAGCATCCTACTTGTGAGGAAACGCAGGCGGTAGTTCTGTTCTCCGTGGGGATAAGAACTCCTTCTACGAGATTGGAATCGGGTAGCATAAAAGCATATTTTATAGTGTCATCTATTGCTTGTTGTTGCGAGTGAATGTGCAGGAAGGGGATAGAAAAATGGTTGGTAAGGAGATCTCGGACTTTTTGAGATATGTTGCTCATTAAGTTAAAATCGCGTATATTATTTTTCCAAATCCATTCTTCTATTTGATTTGCTTTATATTCTTTTTCTCCGTTTTGTTGCAGAAATATTTTTAATTCCGCTAATGTCAGTTGTCTTATATCTTGTTTCAAGGGATTTAAAAAATTAATGGGCTTGAGAATTTTGTTCTTCGGATATATGTCTATAAGCATTTTCCACCATCACAATTCCATCATCTACCACCACACTTATAGCAAGTGCTATTCCTGTTAAGGACATAAGGTTAGAGGAAATATGAAATGTTTCTAAGAGAATAAAACTTATACCAACAGATATTGGCAATTGTACTATAATAATAAAGGCACTTCTCCCATGAAATAAAAATAATAACACGACGAAAGATACGGTGATAATTTCTTCTATCAACACATTCTTTATAACATGTATAGCATCTTGGATGAGCGTGCTTCTGTCGTATGAAGTTTTGAAAGAGACACCTTTTGGAAGCCCTTTTTCTATTTCTTTTAATTTTTTTTTCACCGCTCCTATTACTTTATCCGCATTTTCATTATACCGCATCACAATTATGCCACCTACTACTTCTCCTTTTCCATTTTGGTCAAATATACCTAATCGTAAATCACCACCCATCTGCACATATCCAATATCTTTTATTCGTAAAGGAATGCCATCAGAGGTTTGTATTGCTATATTTTCAATATCTTCTTTGTTTTTTATATATCCTAAGCCCCGGATAATGTAGCCTATGTCACTCATTTCAAATTTTCTTCCTCCCACATCGTTATTGTTTGTTTTTACTTTATTAATAATATCTGTAAGAGATACATTATAAAATTGAAGTTTAAGAGGGTCAATGATAATTTGATATTGTTTTTCAAAACCACCAAAAGAAGCCACTTCAGCCACACCTGGAACCGTTTGCAGAGCTAATTTTATATACCAATCTTGCAAAGCACGTTGTTCTCCTAATTCTATACTCGGTGCTTCTAAATGATACCAATATATATGCCCAACACCCGTACCATCAGGACCAATAGTAGGAACTACACCATCAGGAAGTAACCGCTGTGCGTAATTAAGACGTTCTAAAACCCTCGTTCTTGCCCAATAAATATCTATTGCATCTTCAAATATTACATATATAAAGCTCATTCCAAACATAGAAGAGGCTCGTATATCTTTAATTTTCGGTATCCCTTGTAAATTACTTACTAAAGGATATGTTACCTGGTCTTCTATAATCTGAGGAGACCTTCCTTCCCATTCTGTAAAAATAATAACCTGATTTTCACTCAAATCCGGTATTGCATCTATAGGATTTTTTTCTAAAGAATATAACCCCCATGCAAAGAGTGCTAAAACTACTATTATTACCAAAAATTTATTCTTGAGTGACTGCTCTATAAGGTTATGTATCATTGTATAGTTTTATTTTATATGTAAGACAATTCCTAAAAACCACTTTTATAGAAATAATGGGTTTTAAAACTATTGGTAATCAAACAGTTACAAAAGTATAAATCTGCCAAAAAAATTTTAGGAGCAGGATCAACAAAATAATAATTTACTCGCCTTACGCAAAAGTATAATAAAATTTCATACCTTTACATTTGAGTCCACGCCGAAAGATCAATTTGATAAGTTTATAACTTTGTAAAATTCGATTACCAATAGTTTTGAAACTCAATATTTTTGTCCAAAGGACTTTTCGGGGTGCAATCATGTTTTATTATTCTTTATTAATTCCAACACTTCTTTTTCTGTTATATTGAGTGATAATGCTATAATAGAAATAGAAACCCCATTTCTATAGAGTCCAAGTACTGATTGATCTAGCATGGCTTGTCTTCCTTCTTGTCTTCCTTCTTGTCTTCCTTCTTGTCTTCCTTCTTGTCTT
>JASGCU010000116.1:4386-6328 GCA_030053935.1 Chitinophagaceae bacterium | reverse complement strand
TTTCCTAAAAGAGAAAGAAGTTTTTCAAGGAATCCCGATTATAATAAAACAGATAGCAATACAGAATTTCCTAAAAGAGAGAGAAGTTTTTCAAGAGTATCTAAAGATGAGGTAATTGACAATTCACAACGAAACAAGGGATTGGAAAAAGTGTTTGATACAAAAGATCATTTTGATAAAGAAAAGAAAAGAAAAAAAACAGAAATACTTTCCTCAAAAAAAAATACTTTAACTGATATATCGGGTAATATAAGATTAAATAGGTTTATATCCAACGCAGGAGTATGCTCCCGACGGGAAGCAGACGATCTTATTTCTCAAGGTATGGTAATGGTAAATGGAAAAGTAGTTACAGAATTAGGAGTGAAAGTAACCTTAAAAGATGTCGTTATTTTTGATGGAAAAACTTTAAAACCCGAAAAGCTATCCTATATATTACTCAATAAACCGAAAGATTTTATAACCACTATGGAGGATCCTTTTGAGAGAAAAACTGTTATGAATCTTCTTGAATCTGCGGTAGAACAAAGAATTTATCCTGTAGGAAGATTAGATAGAAATACTACAGGTCTTTTACTTTTTACTAATGATGGGGAATTGGCAAAAACACTTACTCATCCTTCTTCTATGGTGCAAAAGATATACTATGTAGAAATCAATAAACCAATAAAAGAAGAAGATTTTCAAAAATTGAAAGATGGAATTACCTTAGAAGATGGATTCATAAAATTAGACGATGTCCAAATAGTTTCTCCTGATAGGCAAGGTATTGGTATAGAAGTCCATAGTGGGAAAAATAGAATTATTAGACGTATCTTTGAACAATTGGAATACGAAATCACAAAATTAGATAGAGTTATGTATGCGGGATTAACAAAACTAAATCTTTCTCGTGGAAAATGGAGGCACTTGGATTCAAAAGAAATAAATATGTTAAAAAAAATAAAAAATGATTCTGTATCTTTATAATCCTTATAGAAAAACTATTTTTTACTCATTTCCCAAAAACATTTTTTAATACTTTTATACAATAAACAACTATGTCTAGAATATTAACAGGAATTCAAAGCTCGGGGAGTATTCATTTAGGAAATGTATTAGGTGCTATACTACCTGCTATATCACTTTCTCAAAAAAGAGAAAATGAATCTTTATTTTTTATTGCAGATTTTCATTCCTTGGTAAGCATAAAAGATACGATAGAACGAGAAAAAAATATTAAATCAGTAGCTGCTGCTTGGCTTGCTTGCGGATTTGATACAAACAAGAACATATTCTATCGGCAGTCAAAAATTCCAGAGGTATGTGAATTAGCTTGGTATCTCAGTTGTTTTACTCCTTATCCTATGTTAGCAAATGCGCATTCTTTTAAAGAAAAATCTGATAAATTATCGGATGTAAATGCTGGACTATTTACCTACCCCGTATTGATGGCAGCGGATATACTTTTATACGATGCAGAAATAATTCCTGTCGGAAAAGATCAATTACAACATTTAGAAATTACCCGTGATATTGCTTCTCATATAAATCGTTTGTACGGTGATATATTCGTAATACCTAATCCACTCATAAACGAAGAAGTTATGACTGTTCCTGGAACTAATGGACTAAAAATGAGTAAGTCCTACAAAAATACATTAGATATTTTTGCTCCCGAAAAAGATCTCAAAAAACAAGTCATGTCTATTATAACAGAGAGTGTTCCATTAGAATCTCCGAAAAATCCAGATACCTGCACTGTATTTCAATTATTTCGATTAGTAGCAAATCTCTCGGATACTTCTATTTTAAGAGAAAAATATCTCGCGGGAAATTTTGGTTTTGGTGATGCTAAAAAACAACTTTTAGAAATCTTATTAGATACTTTTGCAAAAGAAAGAATGCAATATGACTACTATATACATAATGAAAGAGAATTAGAAGAAAAACTGAAAGAAGG
>JASGCU010000116.1:0-4286 GCA_030053935.1 Chitinophagaceae bacterium | reverse complement strand
CCTGCAAATTCTAGCTATCCATCTGTTTTAGCAGAAATGCTCACTGCAACAGTAGGCGCTCAGTGTATGATATGGGAAACATCTCCAGCAGCTGCGGAGTTAGAAGAAATAATAAGCCAATGGCTCAAAAAAGCAATGGATTTACCCGAAACATGGGAAGGCGTTATCCAAGACAGTGCTTCTACAGCCGCTATCAGTTCTCTCATCACAGCAAGAGAAGTTAAAAGTAATTTTTTAATAAACGAACAGGGGTTTTTGAAACAAGAAAAATGGAGAGTATACTGTTCATCTGAAGCACATTCTTCTATTGAAAAAACAATAAAAATTATCGGTATAGGACGCCAAAATCTCATAAAAATACCAACAGATGATTCTTTGAGTATGAATCATTCTCTATTAGAAAAACAAATAGAACAAGATATTCAAAATGGTTTTACACCTATGGCAGTCGTAGCAACTTTAGGTACCACCAGTACGCTTGCCTTTGATCCCATACAAGAAATAGGTGTTATTTGTAAAAAATATAATATATGGCTTCATGTAGACGCTGCTTATGCAGGAACTGCCCTTCTCCTCCCCGAAGAAAGAAATATAATGAAAGGAAAAGAATATATAGATAGCTTTGTATTTAATCCCCACAAATGGATGTTTGTAAACTTTGATTGCACTTTCCATTTTATCAAGAATAAAAATTTACTCATACGCTCTCTCCAAATTACCCCCGAATATCTCAAAACTACTACCACTGAAACAGCCAATAACTATTCTAATTGGGGAGTACAATTAGGTAGAAGATTCAGATCTCTCAAACTTTGGTTTGTTATCCGAAGCTACGGTATAAATGGACTGCAACAAACTCTCCGCAAGCATATACATATTGCAAGTATATTTGAACAAAAAATTAAAAATGACCAACATTTTCAACTTCTCTGCCCCCGAAAACTGAACACCATCGTTTTTAGATATAACCCAAGTTCTACTTTAGACCTTGATACATTAAATAAGCTGAATGAAAAACTACTTTCTCAACTCAACATCAGTGGAAAAATATACCTCTCTCATACAAAAATACAAAATATATACTGGATACGTATTATCTTTGGAAATACCTATCTCGAAGAAAGACATGCAGAAGAAGCATGGGGATGGATACAAAAAACTTCCCTTACTTTGAAATAGAATAAACTTATTACTAAACAACACAAAAAATACATGAAAATAGCTATACACGGAAAAAAACTCTCTTCAGAAACAATCCCATTCGTTCAACAGATTATAAATATCTTACAAAAAGAAAAATCAGTTATAGGCATAACCTCTCTTTTATCTGAATGCCTTGATAAAATAAAAATTGATAAAACGGGATTAGAAATAGTTGACGAGCAAAGCATTCAAAACTATGATGCCATATTGAGCTTAGGAGGTGATGGAACTTTTTTAGAAACTGTTACATACGTAAAAAACCTTGGGGTACCTATATTAGGAATAAATATGGGAAAACTGGGTTTTTTAGCAAATATAGAAAAGACAAAAATACAAGAAGCATTAGAATTATTTTTTAAAAAAAAATATACTCGTGATAAAAGAACCCTCCTACATATAGAAACGGATAAAAAAGGTATTCCCGATATACATTTCGCCCTCAATGAGTTTACTATAAACAAAAAAGATTCCGCCTCGCTCATTAAAATTAGTTGTTATATAAACAATACCCTTTTAACAAAGTACTGGGCTGATGGACTCATCATTTCTACTCCTACCGGGTCTACCGCTTACTCATTGAGCTGTGGAGGTCCTTTTGTTTTTCCAAAAACAGAATGCTTTATCATTACTCCCATTAGCCCCCACCAACTTACTATTCGCCCTATTATTGTTCCTGATTCATCTGAAATAACACTAGAAGTAGATACTAGAGACCAAAAAAAAAATATCATCATTTCTTTGGATTCTCGATGGTCAGTAACACATGCTGATACCAAAATAACTATTAAAAAATCTACTTTTACTGTGGATATTATTCAACTGGAAAATTCTCTTTACATAGATACTCTGAGAAACAAACTCAACTGGGGGTTAGATTATAGAAATTAAAAATAAACCAATCATTCTTTTATATTGATACTTTTTATACTTAAATACTCCTGTCACTTATGAGTTTTCCCATATTATCTACTCTTATATGGATTCCTATCTTAGGAATTATACTATTGTTTTTTATCCCCAAAAAACAAACAAAATATGTAGAATATATTCCTGTTTTTATTACAGGTATACAATTTTTACTGACAATGGTAATGACCCTTTTTTGGTATAAAAAAAATACAGAAAATGAAGTATTTCAATTTATAGAAAAAAAAAAATGGATTTCTCTCCCATTAGGAGATATGGGAACTATGGAAATAAACTATTATCTCGGAGTAGATGGATTGAGTTTACCTATTCTCTGCATGTCCTCATTAGTACTTCTGTTAGTATCTTTCTACTGTCTTCGAAAAACATACTCTAAAAATTTTTTTTACTTATTTTTTTTAGAATGTATTGCTATTTATGGAACTTTTTTATCCCTTGATTTCTTTCTTTTCTATGTATTTTTTGAATTAGTGCTGTTGCCTATGTATTTTTTAATAGGAATTTGGGGAGGAGAAAAAAGAGAATACGCTTCTATAAAATTCTTTCTCTACACATTACTCGGTTCTTTATTTATACTGATGGTCATGATATGCTTAGCATTTTCTATTACCAAAGATACTTCCAACCCATTGCCACAATACACCTTCGATATCATAAAAATGACCAATCCTGCCTCTTTTCTGCCAAACTCTCTCCTTTCTCTTGAAAATGAAACACTGATTATGGGCATTTCTTTACGAAAAATAGCATTCTTACTGCTCTGTCTTGGCTTTTCCATAAAACTTCCTCTCTTTCCTTTTCACACTTGGTTACCAGATGCTCACGTAGAAGCACCAACTCCTGTTTCTGTAATACTCGCATCGATCTTATTAAAAATGGGTGGGTATGGAATTATCCGAATTGCTCTCCCTATTTTCCCCGATATGCTCAAAACATCCGCATCTTTATTAGGAATACTAGCTGTAATATCTATTATTTATGCAGGACTGAACGCCCTTGCTCAAAAAGACCTCAAAAAAATGATAGCATATTCCTCCGTATCACAAATGGGATTTGTTATATTAGGAATAGCATCAGGTACCCAAGAAGGACTTGCGGGTGCAATCTTTCAAATGGTCTCCCATGGATTTATTGCTGCGGGCTTATTCTTTTTAGTAGGAATTATTCAAGAAAGAACCGACAGCAAAGACATAGAAAACTTCAGCGGCCTCGCTTCCCATATAAAAAATTACTCTCAAATAACCTTCTTCTTCTTTTTTGCCGCATTAGGAATACCAGGACTCAGCGCTTTTATAGCAGAATTTTTTGTCTTACTCGGAACTTTTATTTCCAGTCATTCTAATAAATTTCTCTCCGTATGGTTTACTATAATTGCTGTTTTTGGATTACTCATATCAGCAACCTATTATCTATGGACCCTTCAAAGAATGTTCTTAGGAAAGTTTTTTCTCAAAAATAAACCCACATCTTTTATCCTCAAAGACATTACTACACAGGAATGGATACTCTTTATACCACTTATTATCTTAATACTTCTCTTAGGAATCTTTCCAAATACCCTTTTGGAAATACTAAACCCTTTTACCAACCGCCTTATCCCTTTTTTTAATTATGAATAATGAATAATAAATTACTCACTTTACCCAAACATATAATAAAATATCATGCCTTTCCATTTTAAAGTAGACCTTTGCGGTATATTTTTTATTGTTACACAAAAGACACAAAGGTAGTTGTAGATACATAGTTACCTTTTATTTTATATATATTATTTGAATCATATACTTCACAACTCATAACTTATATCGTATGTCTCAGTATATCTTATTACAACTGAAATTACTTAATTTTTTACCCAAAGAAAATTCCGCATCTGTATATATTAAAAAATATACAAATGATTATGCTATTGAAATTGATATTGAAAAAGAAATTATTGATTACGGTGGCAAAATTAAAGTTTACGATAAATACATTCAAAAGATTACCAAACCCGAAGATTCCGTAGTTTTAGAATGTGTAGATAAATTACTTGAAAAAGGTTATAAACCCGAAAATATAATATTAGAAAAAGTATATCCATCTGGTCATGGGACTTCGGGAAGATTAGATATATGTGTAAATAGAGAAGATGGTTCGGAATATTTATTAATAGA
>JASGCU010000115.1:1467-6364 GCA_030053935.1 Chitinophagaceae bacterium | reverse complement strand
TTCTTCCACCTTTTACGGTTTTTTTAATTAACTGTTTTAGTGGTAGTTACACCGTTTACTACTATTGTTATGGTGTTATTACAAGTTCCATCTCCAAAATCTATGGATATGTTATTTTGTAGGTATTTAATTGCTACTGTTCCACTGGAAGGTTTTTTACGGGTGGTGCAGGATACGTCTTCTGTTATGGGTTTGCTGGTATTATAAGAATATAATACTGTTCCGTCAGAGTATGTTACCGATGTATTTACTTGAGATACTATGGTTCCGCTTACAGGTTTATTATTTGCATCTACTGTAATATTAGAAGATCTGTTTTTACTGCCTGTGAGATTTAATACTGTGCCACTTGCAAGGGTTATAGTATGAGTGCTATTGGTGGTAGAAGATCCGGTTATTGTGGTTCCTGTTTGAGAGTAGGTATTGACTCTTGTTTTAGAACCGCTTATAGATATTCCATTTACAGAGTAGTTATTAAATGTTACTGATTCGGTAAGATTATTTACATCTCCTGTTCTGGTGATGACAATAGAACCTTTTTTAGTAAGAGCATTGGTTCCAAAAGTAGTAGTTATTCCTGTTGTTCCGTAATCTATGATTGTTTTAGCGATTGTTGCTAAGAGAGAATCATGTTTTGGGTAGAGTTTTCCACTGTGACTATGCCCTTTTCCTTTTGTTATAGTTCCTACGGGTAATATTACTGCATTACCACTTGCATCGTAATGTGTTATAGTAGCTCCTGTTCTTTGAAATCCGTGCAGTCCTCTTAAATCGCCTGCATATTCAGATTCTACTATTGCTAAGAGGGTGTCATTAGGTGTGAGGAGAGAAACTCCATCTATGGAGAATATATTTTGTATTCCATGGTGTCCTTTTTTTCCATGGTTTCCATCGCCTTTTCCATTTTTTCCACCTTGTCTATATGTAGCGTCTTCTAAAGATAATACTTCATTTTGTGAATACTCTGTTGTACTCAGGGATACACCGCTTGCTAATTCTGCGGAGGTTTGTCCTATTGCTAACAGTTTATCATTTGAAGTACTATTTTCTACATTCCCAAAAAGAATACTATTTTGAGACGTGCTTTGAGAATAGCTATCTGATGGCGTAATATTTTCCATCTTTTCACAACTTACTAAAATTGCCCATAAAGAGCAATTCACTACTAAAAATTTACTTTTTAACCTTGTCATTACTTTATAATTTTAATGTATAATAATTTATTTATTTTTCAATGAATATGATGTATATTCATTTATACTTAACAATACGTATTTTTTTTAAAAAGGTTGGGTTAAGTAATACAATAATTTTCTTGTAGGGTAAGTTAGGGAAACAAAGATACAAAGCATTTTCTTTCTATTTCTATACATACAGAGGAAGAGAGGCAATCTCCTCCGATGGGTGGATTCAATTTGGATATATGTATTTTTATAATATCTATTCGGTGGTCTAATTGGAATAGGGAATGTATGATTTTATAAGCGAGGTGTTCTAATAGATTTACGGGGACATGCATTTGCTCTTGTATGGTGTTATATACTTTCACATAATCTATAGTGTCCTTGATATCATCACTGAGAAGAGCATTTGTTATGTTTGCTTGGAGAGAAATATCTATTTCAAAGTTGTTTTTTGATTTTTTTTCAGATTCATAGACGCCGTGAGAGGCTTTTAGTTGAATAGTATTCAGTTGAATAGAGTATTTCATATATGGAATTATATGGTATCAAAAAAAGAGAGGGTTTTAGGATTATGTTTCTGTATCTGTTTTTTTGTTTCCATTTCATCTGTATGTTTTACGTCGAGGGTATTTTCAAAAGGGTCAGATGGTATTGTGTTTTTTTTTTCTAACAGGAGTTCTTCTTTTTGTATATGTATTGTATCGGTGTCTGTGTATCTATAAGAAACAAGAGGTGGCTCGGGATTTAATTGTTCTATTATTTCAATTCCATCGTTTATTTTTAAATACAGATTTCGTAAATCTTTCAGGATATAATCTTTATGATTTTGAATAAGGGTGTAGTTTTTTTTTATGAAAGCAAGGGCTTTATGGGATTGTTCTATGGTGCTTTCTGCTTCGTTTTCTGCTGTTGTTACTATTTCTTTTGCTTTTTCTCTTGCTTGTTGGAGTATTTTTTCAGCAATATCATTTGTATCCTTGAGAATGAGTTCTGATTCACTCGGTTTATTTATTTGGTAGATGTTTTTTTGCTCCTCGTTCTTAATAATACCAACAAGGGTAGCTTCTACTTCTCGAAGCCGTTTTATTTCTTGCTCCGCTTGGTGAATTTTCGTTTTATATTCTTTATTTTGTATAATAAGCAATTCCCATTCTAAAGCCAATGCTTCTAAAAATTGGTGTACCTGGGTCTTATCGTATCCTCTAAAAGTAATTTCAAAGGTTTGCTGTTTTATTTCAATGGGTGTGACTTTCATAAAAATTATTTTTTAAGAGAGATTTTTAGTTGACAATATGTTTTTTGTATAAGGTACGTAATATGTTTCTAAACATAATATTTTTGGGAATAGTATTTATATTTTTATATGTATTTTTTCATTATTAATATATTTTTGAATACATTTTTTTTTGAAAGAAAAAAAAGAGAGCATTTGTGGTTTATAAAGAGATTCTGTTATTCCATTAAAAGAAGGTAGCTTGTCCTTGTTGTTTTAGTTTCCAGGCATTTTCTCCCACTCGTTCTGCTATGTCATCTAACACATTTAATATAGTTTGATGTTCGGGTGTTATACCATTTTTCAAAAGAGGCATAATTGCTAACACTAACTCATCAAAGTGAGATGTTTTCTTTTCTCTTTCCATTCTGCGTAAATAGCTTATTAAATAATACTTAATCCTCAGGGTTACGTCTATATGTGTTTTGAATTTTGTGTTTTTTTTGATGGTAAAGATTTCTGTTGTATCATTATAGTCAAAATTTTCTAAGAGAATAGGTGTTAAGTCGGAATATTCTTTTTTAAGCAAGTCAAGAAATCCTAATTCTAATCCTTTAATGATAAGTTCATCGTTAATTTGTTCTAAAGTTGCTCCGTTGTTTTTTGCAATAATTCCTTCTATGGTTTGCATTACAATTTCTGCGGTGTTCATTCCTAAATTTGCTTTCATTATTGTCCTTGGATTTCGAACCTTACGGAAATTTATAATGAGTTGCCCCGATAAAACTGTAAAGGGATTCTGTCGTTTTTTAAAACTTGTTTGCCCATTTTTTTGCGGAACTGCACCTACATATTCAAAACCACAACGTTCTGCAGTATTTATTATCAGATGCCAAAACTCGGGGTCTTTGTGTGCAAAGACAAAAGAAAGCCATCTATCATATTTTAATACACGGTACATTTCTTGAATACTCTGTGCGATTAGTTGATTATATTCTTCTTTACTTTTATTATGTTCTCCGCCTTCTATGGCTTCTTCTTTAAAGTCTTGCTCGCTTACTTCTAAATCAAGCCAGGCATTCCACATGGTTGATAGGTCTAAGTAAGGGATTTTCTTGCCATAAGGGGGGTCGGTATAAATATAATCTACCGTTTCCTTCGGAATGAATTTTAGATTGGTGGCTGTGCCTCTGATTACTTGTGCATTGGAAATGGTTCTTTCATTAATAAAGTATTCCATTTCTTTTTTGGCTTCGCTTATTTTTTTAAAACGGAGATCAAAATGATGTAAAAAATCTAAAATTGTTGGAGTATGTGCAACACGGTATCTATAGTATTGAAAGACAGCAGCATTCCCTCCTTGCCCGTCCTTTGAATAGGTTGAATTATGAAAAGTTAAATTCATTCTTGTTATTAAACCCGAAAACATGAGTAGTAATGATTTTCGTATATTTTCATTTTTTTGCTTTAAAATAATTGATTTAAGCAGTCCCAATTGTGCTGTTTGTTTGTCATTAAATAATTGGGCAGCGGTTTTTACATCTGATCCTTTGGGTAATGGAAGAGGTTTGGGACCTGCATATTTTTGTAATGCTTTTTTAATTTCTTCTTTGGTTTTTGGTTCTTTGTTTCTATATTCTTCTTTTACTTCATGAAATGCTTGGGCTAATTCGTTTTGCTTCACGGGGGCAATTAAGGATTCCACTAAAAAAATAGCCATGGGATTGAGGTCAATATTGATTGCTTTTCTATTATTCATCAATGCTTCCACAGCAGTGATACCACTCCCTCCGAATGGGTCAAGAACTAAATCTCCCGGTTTACTAAAATTCTTTATGTATTCCGCAACTACATTCCATGTTTGTTTTGTGAAATAGCCATGAACTCCAAAGTGCCTTCTTGTTGCTTGTTTTTTCACGGGTATTTCTTCCAAAAGAGGTCTATTCTGATAATCAAATTCTTTTTGAGAAGCAGCTTTCGGTTCGTAAACAAAGTTTTTACCAACTTGAAAACTGGTGGGAGCAAGTAATAATTTCAATGCTTCCCAATGCTCTGTAATATTCTCCATTTGAAAAAATAAAATGGGATTTCCTGTGTCTGCGGTTCTAAATACAGAAAACTCTAAGCCATTGCAAAGTGCAAAATAATTACTTCTAATCTCGGGATGTATTGCATAACTATACACCTGTTCTACATTGTCACTATGTATGATTTTTTGATTGGGAGCTTTTGCATCTAATACCCAAGCAAAATTATTTTCTACCTTGAGGGCATAGTCAGGCACGAGTGTAATGGGTCTTTTTTTACTGCCTATTTTCAAAAACGGATGCTGCAGTGCTTTGCTGCGGACAATATTTTCGGGTGTATAGCCAAGTTCTTTTATTATGGGAAGTATTATCACTTCTCTTACGCTGTCTTCTTTAAAGTGAGGTTCAGTGGCTATTCTCTTGAATTCCAACTGTCCAAATAATTTTTCTGCTGTCATTGTATTATGTATTCA
>JASGCU010000115.1:0-1367 GCA_030053935.1 Chitinophagaceae bacterium | reverse complement strand
TATTAGATGCTTTGAGACACATCTATAATTTAATATTGAGGTTCCTCCGAAAAGTTACTTTTGGTACACTTGTAGTTTTGTAGTTGTTTGATTATCAATAGTTTTCAAGTTCAATATTAATAAAATGGTTGCATAAAAAAGCTGCCGTTTTAGTGTACTCTCTGTTGTTCTACTGTTAATAAAGGTCTTTTATGAGTTGTTTGATGATTTCTTTTTTTGGAAAAGAGATGATGAGTATCCCGATTGGTTTTTTTGTGTTTTGTGTTTGATTTTGGGATAGGGTGGGCGAGTTTGTATTTTGGATATTATTGTGTGGTCGGTGACATTGGATACAGGTATTCGTCTCTCGTTTTATAGGATAGAGGTAATAAATAGTGTCATTGTTTTGAGAAAAAACAAGGGAGCTTTCTGTTTTTGGATTGTTTTGCAAAGAGTAGAGAAATGCCTTTGTTATATTTTTTTCGTTTTGGTTCTGGGTAGGTGATTGGTTTGTGTGGTATATTCTTTTGAGAGAGGCGTTTATCTGCTGTGCTTTCTGTTTTGTCTTTTGGAGAGAGTGTATATTACAGAGTTGTTTTGCTTCGGGAGTGAGGTTGCGAAGTGCGAAAGAGATGGTGTCCATCAGTTCTTGTTGGTATGTCTCTGTTATTTCTTTTGCTATTTTTTCTGCTGTCTGTGTTATTTGAAATGGTTGGATTTTATATACTTTTTTTTGGTGTATTTCTTCGTTTTCTTTTTTTATAGATTGGGGATCTCTTCGTTTTTCACAAGCAACGATGGTTATTATGCAAAGAACAATGACTATTGTTTTTTTGAATCTGTTATGGAATCGTATTACTTTATTCATTGTTTATTTGTAGTTTTTCTATGAGTAGTATTTCTTGATTTTGATTGGATAGAATGAGTATATAAGTATTATTGGGAATATGTTCTATGTTTATTTGAGAATATGTTTTTCCTTCGAAAGAGAGCGTTTGTTGATGGATGAGTTGTTGATTAAGGTTGATGATAGCAAGGGTTATGGGAGTTTGAGATATGTTATTTTGTTGGATAGTGAGTTTTTTTTGTGCGGGATTTGGATATATTTTTATTTGTATTTGTGTATTTTTGATGGGGGTAAGTGGACTATTTTTTGGTAGAATAGTGAGTATTTGGGAGAAAGATGGTGCGGGGAGGTAATTATTATTTCCTGTTTGGTATGCTGTAATACGAACGGTGCCTGCTCCATTGATAGTTACTGTACTATTATTGATATTTATAAGAGTATTGGAAGCAGAAAAGACAACTGCTAAACTCGAACTTGCTGAAGCAGTTATTATGAAAGGTGCGTCTCCAATTGTCTTATTGGTAATGGTTTCAAAAGAAAG
>JASGCU010000114.1 GCA_030053935.1 Chitinophagaceae bacterium | reverse complement strand
AAACGAAAGAGTGAAACTACCAAACTAAAAAATAAAACTACCGATAATATTTTTATTTTGACCTCCCAACCTCCCCTCCTTTGAAGGGGAGGTACTATTGATGGGTTCTAAAAATTGATTTATTCAAAAAAAATGATACAGTTTTTAGGATTTGAATTGTTAGAACCTCTCTGAATACATTTATAAACTCACATGAGGAAAAAATTACCTTCAAAAAGTTTATCGTAACGTTTTTAAAATGTAAGGTGAGTTAGCATTTGTTTTGTAAAATTTATTTTTGATTACTTTTAAGAAATTTATACTCTTCTATAAGTTGTTCTATACCATATTCTAGAGAAACTTCAGGTGTAAACCCCAATTGTGTTAGTTTGGAAATGTCCATGCATTTTCTTGGCATGCCATCAGGTTTGGAAGTATCCCATTGTATTTCTCCGGTAAATCCACTCTTTTTGGCAATTACGTTTGCTAAGTCTTTGATACTTATATCGGTACCACTCCCTACATTTATGAAATAAGGAGAATTATAGTTTTCAAACAGAAAGAGAACGGCTCTCGCCATATCTTTTACATGTAAAAACTCTCTTTTTGCTGCTCCCGTTCCCCATGCGGTAACGAATGGTTCGTTTCTATCTTTTGCATCTACAAATCTTTTTATCAACGAGGATAACACATGTGCCTTGTCTAAATCAAAGCTATCATTTGGACCATATAAATTGCAAGGCATCAAAATAGCACAATGTAATCCATATTGTTTCCAATAGCTTTCTAACATTTTTATTCCTGATATTTTTGCTACTGCGTATGGTTCGTTCGTCGGCTCTAAAGAACCTGTTAGAAGATATTCTTCTTTCATTGGCTGTGGGCATTCTCTCGGATATATACAAGAACTCCCTAAAAAAACAATTTTTTTTACATCAGTTTTATATGATGAATGTATAACATTTGTTTGTATCATCAAATTATCATATACATACGTAGCAGGATACTTCATATTCGCATTGATACCACCCACCCTTGCGGCGGCATTGATAACATAATCGGGTTTATGTTTCATAAAAAATTCTAAAACAGCCGCTTGTGATGTCAAATCTAACTCCTCTTTGGTAGCGGTGATGAGAGAAGTATACCCTTTTTCTTTCAAGAGAGACAAAGTCGCACTCCCTACCATTCCTTTATGCCCCGTAATAAATATCTTTGATTGTTTATCTATCATTGTATTTGTTTGTAAAATAAGATGGATTCTAAATTTTTTTATAAAAAAAAGTAACTATTGGCATCTTAATAAAAAATGCTATGTGTTACGATGTATGGTGAAAAAGGTTACGGTATTGTACCATAGAATCAAAGGCATCTTTATGATTTTCTTCTTCCTTAGAAAATAAGTAGTTTTCCTCACAAATTTCCTATTTATGGAAATGAGAGATGTATGTACCTCTTCAATATACCTTTTATCTTACGCATAAATAGGCAAGTTACAAATTTTTTCGTATATTTTATCATCTATTTCAATACACAACCTTTATTTTTACTCTTTTTAATAAAAAACATACGGTAAAAAGAAAATATTGTCTAAAAAATATGTAATTATAAAATTGTTTCTCAGTATGCTTTATAATAATAGGATTCGGAAACAGACGGAAAAAGAAATAATTATTTACAAATACAAACAAACAATATGAACATACTCGTAACAGGTGGTGCGGGATTTATAGGGAGTCATTTATGTGATGCTTTGATAGAAGAGCGGGATGCAAATATCGTGGTGGTGGATAACCTTTCTTTGGGCAGAAAAGAAAATATACAGCACCTCTTTGCTCGGCGTAATTTTGCATTTCATACAATAGATATTGCAAAAGAAGAGGGGAAATTGAGTGATATTTTTAAGAATAATGCCTTTGATGTGGTGTTTCATCTTGCGGCTAACTCGGATATTGGGCAGAGTTTTCATAATCCTTATAGGGATATGGATAATACGTTTCTTACTACCTTTCAGCTTCTGAATCAAATGCGGATACATAAGGTGAGTCAGATAGTATTTGCTTCTACTTCTGCTATTTATGGGGATGTTTCTCAAGAATTAACAGAAGAATATGGTCCTCTTTTTCCCGTTTCTCATTATGGGGCAGGGAAATTAGCATCGGAAGGGTTTATATCTTCTTTTACGGAGAATTATTCGTTGCAATCGTGGATAGTTCGTTTTCCAAATGTAGTTGGGGAAAGGGCTACGCACGGGATTATTTTTGATTTTCTCAAAAAAATAAAAGAGAACCCCCATTATTTGGAAGTTTTGGGCGATGGGGAGCAGAATAAACCGTACGTCTATGTGAAAGATTTGGTCGAGGCAATTATTTTTGTGTGGAAAAACAGCACAGAAAAGTTGAATTACTTTAATATAGGGGTAGAAGATAGCACAAAAGTAAGAGATATTGCTCGTATTATTTTAGAGGAAACAAAGGAGGTTCGGGAAATACGTTATACAGGTGGGAGTAGAGGATGGGTTGGGGACGTTCCTTTCTTTGCTTATAATTTAGATAAGATACATGGCTTAGGTTGGAGGGCGAAATACACTTCAAACGAGGCAGTTCGTTTAGCAGTTCAAAAAAATATAGAAAAAAGATAGATAAGAAACATACGGATGAAAGCTGTTATTCTGTGTGGAGGAAAGGGGACGAGATTAGGGTTGACTACCATCCCAAAACCGATGGTATCTATTGGAGGGAAGCCACTTTTAGAGCATCAAATAGACCTACTAAAAAGATATAATATTACAGATATTATTTTTCTGTCGGGGCATTTGGGAGAAGTGATAGAAAATTACTTTCAAGATGGCTCAAAATGGGGAGTAAAGATTGAGCATATACAAGAAGAAATCCCTTTAGGCACAGCGGGGAGTTTAAAAGCAATTCAAGAAAAGCTCACAGAAAGATTTTTACTTCTCTATGGGGATATTATGCTGCATATAGATGTATCGGCGTTTATTGGGTTTGATGCGGAGGATGGTACTACTATTGCTTCCATTGTGGTTCATCCTAATGACCATCCTTATGATAGTGATTTGGTAGATGTGGATGAAAAACAGTATGTTCGGTATTTTTTTTCTAAACCTCATCAGGAGCATTTTTTTTATAATAACAATGTAAGTGCTGCATTGTATATAGTAAGTCCGCAGATATTCTCTTTTTTAGAAGTAAATACCTTTGCGGATTTTGGGAAAGATATTTTTCCTCGTGTCATAGCAGATGGAACTTACAGAATAAGAGCATACCGCAGTGCTGAATATATGAAAGACATAGGCACTCCCGAAAGATTAGAAAAAGTGGAAAAGGCATATAGAAGTGGATTGATAGAACGGCTCCATAAACAAAATCAACGTTCTTGTATTTTTATAGATAGAGATGGGGTTATAAATTTTGAAAAGAATAATCTAAGAAACATAGAGGAATTTGAACTTATTCCTTCTGTTTGGGAGGCAATTTCCCGTATCAATAAATCAGAATTCCTTGCTATAGTGGTGACAAATCAGCCTGTAGTAGCAAAAGGGTGGCTTTCTGTTCAAGAATTAGGAGAAATTCATAAAAAAATGGAAACGGAGCTTGGCAATAAAAGGGCATACGTAGATGCCATATACTATTGTCCGCATCATCCCGATGGAGGATTTGAAGGGGAGGTAAAAGAGTTAAAAAAAGAATGTGATTGCCGAAAACCCAATATCGGAATGATAAAAAAAGCAGCAAAAGAATTTCATATAAACCACAGTACTTCTTATATTATTGGGGATACTACTACAGATATTATGACGGGAAAAAATGCAGGACTTAAAACTATACTTGTAAGAACAGGAATGGGAGGAAAAGATGGAAAATATAAAGTTCTTCCCGATTATGTTGCAAATGATTTATACGAAGCAGTAGATTATATCCTGTCAGATAATGCTCATTAAAAAGCAGAGTAGATACCTCACATTATTAAAACTTAAATACATAGCCCACACATGGCAACAGTATTGAATTGCCTACGAATGGAATAATACCTGAAAGTTCTAAGGAATGTCTCACCCATATAGCCCTCCCTCCTAAAGAAAAAGTCCTGTATCTCAATCTGTCAGAATCATTAAAAAACGCATGTTCCGTCACTATAGCAAATCTTGTACTCAAGCGTTTCATTGCTGAAATGGTTATAATGGGAGAATCCAACCATTCCCAAGAACCAGCATTACTAAACATATTAGTTCCGCCCCATCCAACATTGACACTGATGTTATTTTCTTTATTGCCATAAGTGGCAGTTCCATAGATGACTCCAAAAAACGCATGAAAAATTGTAGAAGTTCCCAAAAAAGCACCGCCTCCTAAGTAAACATTATCTGCTACACGAAATCCAAATCTTGGATTCATAAAAAGAACAAAAGGAACAAAGGATCCTCCACCTATAGAGAAATTATCTGTTACCCCATACTGAAACCCATTAAATAAAACAAGAAAATTTTGAAAATATGCTTCTTTTTTCTTCAAAGGAATAGCAGAATGGGTCACCGCATACCTCGTAGGATGAGGATTAGTAAACCTATATTTACTACTTTCTTGCTGGGTAATGGCAATGGATTGTATTTTTTGAAAAGGCACCTCTACTATTCCCATGTGGAGTACTTCCATTTGTATGGAGGACTTATTTATATTTACTATATGCCCTGTAACAAAAGAAGTATTATTTTTTGTTTGTATAGAAAAAAGATGTTCTTGGGTAACCTTTTCTATATCTTCTATATTTTTTGTGTTTACTTGCATTTTTCCTAAAAAAATATCCTCAAAAGCGAGGTATTCGGAGGATAAGCTCCCTTTTTTTCCCAAGAGAGTAGTTTTATTTTTTAGAACAACGTAATAATAAGAAGTATCCACATCTTCGCTTTTTTTATCAGATACAAACTGACCATATACAGGGCAGCAACAACCTCCACAAATCAAATAAAAAACTATATTCTTAAAAAGGTGCATGTAAGTTTTCTGTATTGTTATGTAAAAAATATGCGAAAGTATTATTCAAATTTAAATACATAGCTCAGACCGGGCAAAACTATCGGGTTGCTCAATAAGGTTGGTGAAATAGCTAAAGCATCTATGGAATGCTTCTCCCACAAAATCCTTACTCCGAACGAAAAAATAATAGATCCCAATGATGATGAAGTATTAAAAAACCAATTTTCTGTCACCAAGGCAATTCTTGTATTCACACGCTTCATTCCCGAAAGAGACATAATAGGATAATCTCCCCACTCCCAAGAACTACTATTAAAATTATTTCCTGCCCATCCGAGGTTTATACTTATATTATTTTCTTTATTGCCATAAGTAGCAGTTCCATAGAATATCCCAAATACATTACCTCTATTTATACTGTATGTGAGATTAAAAGTACCAAGAAGGGCACCTCCTCCTAAATAAAACTTATCTGTTATACGAAAACCAACTTTGGGGGTAATATAAATGAAAAAAGGAATAGCGAATCCCCCACCTATAGAAAAATTATCCGTTAATCCATACTGAGCGTTATTAAATATGAAATATGTGTTTTGAAAATACCCGTGTCTTTTCTTTAAAGGAATGGCAGAAGGGTTAAAAAAATATCTCGTAGGATGCGGGTTCGCAAATTCATATTTACTACTTTCTTTTCCACGAGGTGTGATGGATTTTATGGTTGCAAAAGGTACGTCTATTATTCCTAAGTGTACCACATCTACTCGTATAGAGGACTCATTTATACTTATTATACTTCCTGCAAAAGAAGTATTATTTTTTGTCTGTATAAAAAAGAAACCTCCATTGGTAACCTTTTCTATCTCTTCTATATTTTTTGTGTTTACTTCTATTTTTCCTAAAAAAACATCTTCAAAAAGAAGGTACTCGGAAGATAAATTTCCTTTTTTTCCAAATAAAGTGATATCATTTTTCAAAATAGCATAGTAATAGGTAGTATCCACATTTTCGCCTTTTCTATCAGGTGAAAATTGCCCATATAAAGGGCAACAACAAATTCCACAAATCAAATAAAAAACTATATTCTTAAAAAATTGCATACACATTGTTAGTTATTGTTATATAATAAAATAATTGATGACTCTTTATTAAGTATTTTTATGCCACAAATGCACGAGTTTATTCATTTTTCGTAACCATTTAGCAAGTATTGTTAGATTCTGAAATTCTTTATAAAAGTGAATCTATACATGCTTTTATGTTTAATAATTTTTCAGGTAATTCCATTTTTTGAATATTTTATGCCAATATACTCAATTATTATTTTGTTTATAATAATTTTTTATAAGAGATAAATAGTTATTATTTTTCATTATATAAATTCCGAAAGGATGCAATTTTTATAGAAAACAAGATTGCTTAACAAGAACAAATCTCTAATGGATATAATTATAGATGGGTTCTAAAA
>JASGCU010000113.1 GCA_030053935.1 Chitinophagaceae bacterium | reverse complement strand
TCTGTAAAAGGACGCTCTCTTTTTTATTTTCTTTATTTCAGGAAAACAAGAGTCCAAATTTGAAAATTCTCTTATAATTTTAGAAAGATAGTACCGTCTTTTTTCAAAGAATGTATTTTTAGAAAAAAAAATGTAGATTGCAAAGTAACTAATGAACCATATCTATGTATCTTTTTATAGGTATGGAAAACGAGTTATCATACATATTTCTCATTAAATAATACAATGAATATTACAAAAAGCACTCGTTTTGGAGTTATTGGAGGAAGTAAGGGAATGGGAAAATGGATTTATCAATATATTTCCGAATTAGGGTACGGGACACAATTTACTTCTTTAGATGAGGAAACCCAATACGCTTCAAACGTAGATTTAATAAAGGTATCGGAGATAATTATCATAGCAGTTCCCATATCTTCTATGGAAGAAGTGCTGACCGAAATATATCCATACACCCATCAAAAAGTTATTATAGATATATGCAGTGTCAAACATTTTATTATCAAAAAACTAAAAGAACTCCAATCAACTTACCTTTCTATAAGTCCTCAGTATCTTTCTATTCATCAAATGTTTGGTCCCAGTATTACAGATGTAAATGGGCAAACCATACTTATAACTCATCAGCAGAATTGTGAAACCAATACTTTACTTTTTTTTAAACATATTTTTGAAGCACAAGGAGCTATTGTTTATGAAATAGATTATGAGAGGCATGATAAAATAATGGCAATAATACAAGGGCTAAATCATTTTAATGTATTTATAAGTGCCAAAACATTATCTCTTACTTTTGAGGATTTAGAACTTATAAAAAAATTATCATCTCCCACTTATCGTATTTTTTTAATATTTTATACTCGCTATGTTCTCCAATCCCCTAAATTATATGCAGAAATACAGATTTTTAATCCTTATATAAAAGAAATTATATCTCTTTTTATGGAGGAATCAAAAAAATTTTTATCTCTGATAGAAGAAAAAAATTTTCATGGATTTGAAGCATATATACATTCTATGCAACCATTTTTTGAAAAGAATAGAGAAGATTCTCATGTATCCGATATTCTTATTAAAGAATTGGGAAGTATACTTTCTATGCAAAAAATAAAAAAAACTTCGTTCTCTATAGAGAAAAAAATTCAACAAATAAAATTTCTTATATTAGATGTAGACGCTACTATGACAGATGGAGGAATATATATAACAGACGAAGGGATTATATTTAAAAAATTTCACGTAAAAGATGGAGTTGGAATTAAAAACCTTATGGAATATGGAATAGAAGTAGGTTTTATTAGTCATAGTCATTCGAGTAATATTGTAAAAACAAGAGCAGAAATTTTAGGAATAGAAAGATGGTATTCAGGAAAAGAACCAAAAGAAGTAATTTTAGCCCATTGGCTGAAGGAAATGAATATTTCTTTTGAAGAAGTAGGAATGGTAGGTGATGATATAAACGATATATCTCTTATGGAAAAAGTAGGATTTGTGGCTTGTCCGGCAGATGCAATTGATAGTGTCAAACAAATATCTGATATTGTCCTTTCTCTCAATGGAGGCGATGGGTGTATTAGAGAACTTATTGATATTTATATTTTTCCTATACATAAACAATAAAAAAACTTAAAAAATCCTTATTAATTCATTAAACATAAACCAAAAATGGACCAAGAAAAAGCAAAAGAAAGAAAAGAAAAACAACTAGCATTAATTTTTGATATGGACGGTGTTATTATAGATAACCATGCATATCATATGGAAGCATGGTTACAATTTGCAAAAAAGAATGATCTTCATCTTTCTGAAACAGAATATAAACAAAAAATAAATGGAAGAACCATAGGAGAAATAATACGTATTTTCTTTCCTGAAGAACATAATCCTGATACTATACAAAAATTGGGAAATGAAAAAGAACAATACTATAGGTCTCTCTATTTTTATAAGAGAAAACTTATGGATGGTCTCATCCCTTTACTAAAAGCATGTAAATTACAACATATTCCTTGTGGCATAGGAAGTTCTGCTCCTCCTGAAAATATTTCTTTCATCATAGAGCATTTTCAAATAAAAAAATATTTTAGATCTATTGTAGATGGAAGTAATGTTACAAATGGGAAACCACATCCCGAAGTATATCTTAAAGTAGCAAAAGGATTAGGAATATCACCAGAAAAATGTGTAGTATTCGAAGATGCTCTCTCGGGAATACAAGCTGCTAAAAATGCAGGTATGAAAACTATTGGAGTAGCAACAACCCATCCCGAACATGAACTCTCCCACACAGATATGGTCATAAAAGATTTTACAAATCTGCCTATAGAAAAAATAAACTCTCTCTTTCTCGCATCTCTCTAAAAAAACTCTCATTCATTAAAATATATGGATAACACTCCTTCTTATAGAAAAAAGCATATAGCAATATCCGGAAACATTGGATCAGGGAAAACAACCCTTACAAAAGTATTAGCAGAAACATTTGGATGGTTGCCACAGTATGAACAAATAGAATCAAATCCTTATTTAGGAGATTTTTATCAAGATAAACAACGTTGGGCTTTCAATTTACAAGTTTATTTTTTAAATAATAGATTAGAACAAATAAAAAAAATACAAAAGCATCCTACTACTGTTATCCAAGACAGAACTATTTATGAGGATGCTTTTATTTTTGCAAAAAGTTTGAACTTCATTGGGCATCTGAGTGATAGAGATTATCAAAATTATTTGAAACTCTATGAATCTATGATGGAATTAGTAACCTTA
Organism: Chitinophagaceae bacterium; assembly: GCA_030053935.1. Taxonomy (NCBI): domain Bacteria; kingdom Pseudomonadati; phylum Bacteroidota; class Chitinophagia; order Chitinophagales; family Chitinophagaceae; species Chitinophagaceae bacterium. The sequence goes on along the minus strand of JASGCU010000113.1, from coordinate 3,774 downwards.
CCCGATCTACTTATTTATCTAAAAGCAGATATAAAAAAACTAATGTTCCAAATTCATAAAAGAGCAAGAGGATTTGAAGCAAATATAGATGAAAGCTACATTACAGTATTAAACGAACACTATGAAAAGTGGATAAGCTCCTATACAGGAAAAATACTCTCTATAGACGTTTCTCATTTGGACTTTGTGGAGAATAAAAATGACCTTTTACATACATTAGAAATAATAAAAAAAGAACTGTAAATCAAAAAAATACAGATTTTATAGAAATGCAGGGCAAGAAAAGACAAACAGTTGAGGAAGTTATTATTTATCTATTGGACAATTATTTTGCTTAAAATAATTGTAACTACTTGGTAACCAATAACAGGACAGAAAACGAAACTGTTTTACAAAAAAAAATATTAAACTACCTTATTCAAACATATACACTTTTCATTAACAAATAAAAGAATGAATAAAGAATATTTCATCGAAACATTACAAAGTTTTCAACAACAAAAGAACCTTCTTTTTGATTCATTAAAAAGAGTGCCAAAAAACATATTAGAAACCCCATCTGAGCAAGGAAAATGGTCTATACTTCAAATTCTCTACCATATACAAATGTCCGAAAATGGAACTCTTGCTTATATGGAAAAAAAATCTTTATATGCGGCAACGACTCCCATACCTCGTAAAAATATATTTTCTTCCATCAGAGGAGCATTGTTACAATACTTGCTGAAGAGTAATATAAAAAGAAAAGCTCCTAAAGGATTAGATACTTTCCCCGAAACAATATATCTTGACAAGCTTTTTAGAGATTCTCAAACCCAATTTCAAAAATGGATTCATTTTGTTCAAAAAAGCGATGAACATATATTACATTCACAAATATTCAAGCATCCTTTAGTGGGGAGAATTGATTTTATGGATACCATTGAATTCACTATTTTACATTTTGACAGACATCTAAAACAAATTGTAAAAATAATTCAAAAAGAGAATGAGAAATCAAAGCTATAAGATTGCTTTTATTGGAACGGGAAAAGCAGCTACCACCATAGCTCCCATTTTAGAAAAAGCAGGACATACTATACAATACATCCAAAATAGAACCCCCGAAAAAGCAAAAAAATTGCAAGCTTCTTTTCTCTCCCCCCCTGTTATCAAAGCTCCTGCTGATTTTAATTTTTCCGATACCGATTGTCAAGTTTGTTTTCTTTCCGTTACTGATACAGCGATTTCCAAAATTCTTTTTCATTTACTGCTTCCCCAAAACTGCGTACTTTTGCATCTTTCCGGAACTACAGAAATAAAAGTATTAGAAAACCAAGTGACCGCAAAATTAAAAAAAATGAATACGGAAAACAGAGGTGTTTTTTGGGTTGTTAAAGCACTCAATCCCCAACACACTGTTTCACTCCAAGGTACCCCTATTATTATTGATTATACTAACGAATACACTCAAAATGTATTAGAAAACCTCTGTAATTCCATACAAGCAAAACCTATTTATTACCCCGATGGTACCCGAATGGCACTACATCTTGCTGCAACGATAGGTGGAAACTTTTTATATCATATAATGCACTTTATTCATCAAATTATGAAGGCAGAAAACCTTCCTTTTGAAGAACTTATACTCCCTATCATAGAAGAAGCTCTGAAAAAATCAAAAGAAAAACCTGATCTATATCTCCAAACGGGACCTGCACTACGAAACGATTTAGATACACTTTTCAAACATATATCCATTGGAGATAAATACGATGTAGACGCTGGATTTAAGGAATTGTATGAGGGTATTTCAAAAAGTATACAAATAAAGGCACAGAATCCAAAGTGGAAATCCTAAAAACGAAAATTTAAAATTCTGTTTTAAAATTAATAAAAAAATTAAAACTCCCTTGGCTGTTATAAGAATATTCAAATCTAAATACTCTATCATAAAAAGTAACAAAGTCAATCCCAATGCCAACGGTATAAAGCACTTTCTCTGTAAGACGGATATTTTCAAAATAACGTGGGTAATTATTCACATATCCTCCGTCAATAAAGAATTTTCCATAAAAAGCAAAAGGTACTTTTTGAAATTCAGGAGGAATAAAACGGATAAATTTCTTCAAATCCACCTCAAATTTGTAAATCTTTTTCTTAAAAGTCGTTTTTAAAAGGGTAAATTGATACCCTTCTATCAAATCTAATTCATATCCTCTCAAAGAAACAACAGATGATGCCCCAACCCCATAATAATTATAATACGGCTGTACCAAAGGAATAGAAGTATAAAAAGTTATATTAGACGAAAAATAAAATCCTCTCGGCATTTCAAAATAATGAGAGTAATATGCCTGCAATCCCCATCTGTAAATATCTGGACTTACCCACAATCCATCATTTTTTATCCAAGCAGTAAAATAATACCCCCGCAGAGGGTAATTTCTATAATTCCGCGTATCTTTGGTAAATTGATACGTCAGCGATGGGTACTGCTGTGTGGTAGTTTGTTGAAAATAATGTTCATTCAATCGGTTTACAGTATCCATAATAGTGCTATATCTATAAGAAATTCCAATATTATGTTGAATATAAAACAACGGTCTGTGAGTATAATTGAATTGAACTTGATAATTATGTTGCAAAACGTCATCTAAAAAAAAATATTGCGGAATATGGTTCGTAGTTTTGTAAGGTATGTTCTTTAATTGTGTATAGAGAACACTTGCACTTATACCGTTTTTCTGTTTTTTATCAATATAGGGAATAGAATAATTGAGAATAAAGTTATTAAGAAATCCAAAGTGTGCCGTTACCCGCAGCTCGTCCCCTCTACCTGTCATGTTAAAATGATATAAAGTCCCCCCGTAATATAATCTTTTCAAATCCCCCTTCCTATTTACCCACCAATCGTTAAAATTCCTATCTACTATGGATATAGCAGGAATAGGAATAAGATACCACCGCTCTTCCAAATGAATAATAATGTCTTTCCGATTTCCTTCTTTCTGCAAATGCTCAATTCGGACACTATTAAACAGCCGTGTGTTAAATATTTTCTGCTGTTCTAAAACCAGTTGTTTATAAAAATAGGTTGTATCATATTCAGTATTCTCTTGCAAAGTCATTTCCCGAGTAATAATAGAATTTTTCGTTTTTTTATTTCCTAAAATAAAAATTTTATCAAGAATTATTTTGGTATTAGGAGAATCATGTTGGGCAGAGCTCTGCGCGGCGAGAAACAAAAAAAGAAAAATCAAGAATGTTTGTTTCATAGTAGTTTTTGTCTTACATATAGGGGGTGGTAAAATAGTTTATTTCTCAATATTACCTATTTCTGAAATAAATAGATATAAAGTTAATTTTCAAAATAAATTTTTATTATTTTGCAATGAAAAAATAGATGAACCCTTTCATTATAAGCCACGTTTTTAATCGTGAGTTTCTTTATTGTATGTTCCAATTGGATATTGATTCTTTAACATCCGATTCATAAGTTCGTATGTAATTCTCGATTATTTTTACCAAAGTTCTAAAACTTGTTCAAATTTTTTTATTGTTTTCATTGAGTGTTTTTTGAGTTATTTACCAAATAAATACACCAGTACATAAAATTACTCAATAAAAAATAAAAAATAGCTTCGTTTTAAAGAAAAAGAAGGAGTAATTTTATGTTAATTTGGTTTATAAAAAAAAGAATACTATATTATATTATGTTTAACAATAAATATAGTACCACAATGAAACAACTTTTTTTTATACTTTCTTTTTTTGCAGGGCAATTTTATACAA
>JASGCU010000112.1:1556-6576 GCA_030053935.1 Chitinophagaceae bacterium | reverse complement strand
ACTCTGTCTAAGCGACCTTAAACTCTGTCTAAGCAACCTTAAACTCTGTCTAAGCAACCTTAAACTCTGTCTAAGCGACCTTAAACTCTGTCTAAGCAACCTTAAACTCTGTCTAAGCAACCTTAAACTCTGTTTCAGGTCTTTTTAATAATGAATCGGGGAATAAAAAAAAGCCCACGCTTGGAAACGTGGGCTATACTTAACATAAAAACGTTGGTAAGAAGAATAGGAATTATATTTAGTTCCTTAAAGGTTTTCTTTTGAATAGGATGCTGTGGATTCTTTCTCATGTTTTTGGTTCTCCTGTTAAGCTCAAGAATACTTCTCTTTCTAGGTCTAAGAGATATTGTTCAGAAACTTCGGTAGGGGCGGAGAGGTCTCCACCGTTCATAACCCAAGAGAGTTTTTTTGCTATTTTGGCATCGTGTTGGGATATATGAAAGAAAAAGGGTATAAAATAACAAAAGAGGGAGTGTATGCTATGCTCAGACGGAAAAAAGAATATCTGGAGGCAAAACAAGAAGCATATACAAGGATAAGAGATATATTTAATTTAGAACTGTATAATTATGCTATTAGCAAAAAATACACCGTAGATATAGAAGGAAATAATTGTCTATTCAGACATCGAATGAGACGATCTGTTAGAAAAACTTGTTGTCTTTCAAAAAAAATGTTTAATCACAATGAAAGCCTTTTGTTGAGCAATTTTTTAGATTAATTGGGGCTTTATTTAACCTATCATACTTTTTGAATCACCACCTATAATTACAATGTATTTTGAAAACGAAAATAAATTAGGTAAAAAATTATCACAAATTCCATACAATATAAAAAACATAATTGCAAATGTTTTTTTTGTTTTTTACACATAATTTTCTTTATTTTCAATAATATTGAAAATAAAAAAGCAAACCTTTATTGAAAAAAAATAGATTTGTAATTATTTTCTTTTTTCCTATACATTTGGAAAATTATTAAAAAACGTTTTAAAAAGCACATCCACTTGAAAATAAAAATAGAAAAAAGTGTGTTTTGGTAAAGCATCATTGTATTTTTTATTATTTAACAATTTAACTACATTATTATGAGGTATTTTTACAAGAGGTATTTTCTATTGTTAGTTGCCCTGGCAATAGGAGTTTTTGAAGCATCAGGGCAGACGGTTATTACAGGTAAAATCTATGATATAAAAACAAATCAACCTCTTATAGGTGTAAATGTTTTGGTCAAGGGATATACCTTTGGAACCGTGTCGGATTTTGATGGAAATTTTAAAATATCTGTTTCCAATGCACTTCCACTTACTTTAGATATTAGTTATATTGGCTACGGAAAGCAAGAGATAGAAGTGAACGAAACAAATATAAATACTATTTCTATAGCCATGGAAGAAGAAATTCTTTTGGGACAAGAAGTAGTTGTTTCTGCGTCAAAAGTAGAAGAGAATATTTTACAATCACCTGTGGCTATTGAAAAACTAGATGCTTTGGATATACAATCTACTCCCGCAGATAATTATTACAAGAGCTTAGCGAATATCAAAGGCGTGGATATTACTACGAATAGTATCAATTTTCAAGTAGTAAACACAAGAGGATTTGGTAACACAGGAAATACACGCTTTGTGCAATTAGTGGATGGAATGGATACCCAAGCACCTGGATTAAACTTTCCCGTAGGAAATTTAAATGGTCCATCAGAATTAGATATAGAAAGTTTGGAACTTATATCAGGCGCATCATCTGCTTTGTATGGTCCCAATGCAGTAAATGGGATATTGCTTATCAATAGTAAAAATGCTTTTGAATACCAAGGTCTCAGTGCTTATGCAAAAAGTGGAGTAAATCATATAGGTGGTCCCAGAAGTCAACCAGCACCATTATTTGATGCTTCTCTTCGTTATGCAAAAGCATTTAACAATAAATTCGCTTTCAAAGTAAATGGTTCTTATTCCCAAGCAATTGACTGGTATGGAAATTCTGATGCAGATAGAAATGCGGCACAGAATCCTTTCAAAGATTGTGCAGAATGCGGAGAAAGAACGAACCCTGGAGAAGATAAACCAAATTATATGGGAGATGAGGCAGGATTAAATCTTAATTTATTAAGATTTAGCACTGGAGCTGGAAGTTGGCAGACACTTGCAAGCTTTGGACCAGCTATTTTTGAACCTGGTATCACGGCATGGAATTATGCAAGTAATGGCTTTTTACCAAACCACGTAGTAACCGCCCCTTCTTACCATGAAAAATATATAGTAAACTACAATGCACGAAATATCAAAGCAAGCGGAGGATTATATTACCGAATCAATAATAAAATAGAGCTGAGTTACTTATATAATGGAGGATGGGGAACTTCTGTTTATACAGGAGCACAGAGATATTCTTTGGTAAACTTTGCAGTTCATCAGCACCGATTGCAAATAAAAGGAGATAACTTTTATGTGAGAGCATACAGCACCACTGAAAATTCAGGCGATGCCTTTATTGCAGAATTTGCAGCAAAAAAAATAAATGATGAAAGATCAGGAGGTGTTACCTCTTATTTAACAAGTTATCCTATTTTTTATCTGCAATCACTGTATAAACAAGGAATACTCCCTACTACCAATCCTTCCAGTGTTACTCTTGCCCAACAGTATAAAGCCCACGAATACGCTCGAACCATGATCAACAACCAATTTCCTTTAGATGAGGGTTCTGATGCTTTTAATACTATAAAAAATGGTATAATAAATGGAGTAAAAACCAGTGGAGCAAAAAAAAATGTAGTTCCTGAAGGACCATATTTTAATGATAATACCAGTTTATACCACATAGAAGGACAGTATAACTTTAAAAATCAGATAAAGTGGTTAGAATTATTGGTAGGTGGAAATGTACGACTCTTCAACCTTAACTCCAACGGCACAGTATTTGCCGATTCAGCGGGTGTATTAATAAAAGAATTCGGAGCGTATGCTCAGGTAGGGAAAAATATTGTCAAAAATTTGAAAGTAACGGCTTCTCTCAGGTATGACCAAAACCTTAACTTTAACGGACAATTGAATCCTAAGATGGCACTGGTATATACTTTCAAAAATAATCATAATTTTAGAGTTTCTTACCAAACGGGCTTTAGAAACCCCACCACTCAAGACCAGTATATAGATTTAGATATTATTTCTGCACGTCTATTAGGAGGGCTCCCCCAATTTTATGAAAAATATAACATACGCAAGGAAAGTTCTACAGGAATCCCCCTTACTTATACTCAAGAATCTATTAGCAAATTTAAAGAAGCTATTTTTAGCAAAAACTTAAGTCCTTTTCACCCTGATGCAGTGAAAGAGCTTATTCCTCTTACTGCTTATACGACAGTACAACCAGAAGAGATTCAATCTTTTGAGTTTGGCTATAAGTCTATTATAGCAAGGGACTTATTGATAGATTTTTCTTATTACTATAATAACTTTAATAATTTTATCTCTACCAATAATGTTCAAATAGCTGGAGAACTTCCTACAGGAGGAGGTGTAAATTATTCGTCTCTTTTATCAGGAAGTGCAAATAATAGCTTTCAAATTACTACCAATTTGAAACAAGCAATACAAGCACATGGAACTTCTCTTGGATTTAATTATTCTTTTGGAAGGTCGGGATATTCTGTGTATGGAAATTGGAGTTGGAATAAACTCTTAGGGGTAACAAAAACAGAAGATAATATTATAGGATTTAACACCCCCGAAAATAAGTTTAATATAGGTGTAGGCAATAGAAAACTTACCGAAAACCTTGGATTTGGAATTACTTATAGATGGCAAGAAAGATTTTACTGGGATTCCAGTTTTGGAAAAGGATATATAGATCCTTTTGGAACCTTAGATTTACAAGCATCTTATAAACTCAAGTTCTTGAAGTCCATAGTAAAAATAGGAGCTTCTAACGCCCTCAATACTTATTATGTGCAAAGTTTTGGAGGACCTACCATAGGTGGGATATATTATGCTTCTATAACCTTTGACCAATCTATTAATTAGCATCTGCAACAAAAATGAATCACGGAGAGGGTTTATAGAGTATATTTTTGAGATATACTTCCAATAAGACCCTCTCTGTACATTCATGAGAATCTCTCACATACCTTTTCTCCCTTTTTACAAAAAAAATCCATTCCTCTCAAGGAAACAAGATATTCAAAAAACTTCTTGTTGAAAATAATCAATAATATTTATTTTTAAAAGCTTTTCTTGTTCGAATAGATTTAGTTTTGGTATTTTTTTTATCATTTTCCAATGGGGCCAACCTTCAGGGTCTACACCTTCTAATTCATAAAAACCTGATAAACTCATCACTTTGCAAATGGCTATGTGCATCAGATCTTGCTTTTCATCTTTGGTAAACTTTTTTGTGCCTTTTCCTAACTCTTGTATCCCAATAATAAAAAGAACTGCATCTAAGTTTTCAGGTTTTTTCCCGATAATTTTTTCTAAGGCGTTGAGGAGATCCTGCCATTTTATTTCTAGCTCAAAGTCCTTTTTCAGCATTTTTTTTTTCTTTTAATAAATCCCAAAACTCTACTGCCCTTCGCAGATGGGGTATGACTATTGTTCCCCCAATAAGTGTAGCAATACCCCATACTTCTTCTATTTCAGCATCGGTTATACCCACTTTATAACAAGTGTCAAGATGGTATTTTACACAATCATCACATCGTAAAACCAAGCTGCATGCCAATCCCAGCATTTCTTTTGTTTTTATATCTAATGCCCCTTTGCTGTAAGCATTGGTATCTAAATTATAAATTCTTTTTATAACCAGATTATCCGAAGAAAGTATTCGGTTGTTCATTTTTTCCCTATAATCGCGAAATTCTTTTATTGTATCCATTTTTTTATTTTTAATTATGTATTGTTAAATAACGATTTTTTTCTTCAAAAAACCAAAAAATCAATATACAAATTTTTTTAATATCTCTTTCAATGATTCTATTGCCTTCAGAACACTTTTTTTGTCTAGTTCTTTAAAATGGTTTT
>JASGCU010000112.1:0-1456 GCA_030053935.1 Chitinophagaceae bacterium | reverse complement strand
TTTATTTTCAATTCCTTTGACAAGCAAATTATATGCCTCTATTAGTTTTTTTATATCTTGTGTTGTTGTTTTTTCCATTTTTTATAAGAGCATGCTGTTTATTCTTTGTATTGCTGTTTCACAATATTTTTCGGAAATATCTATTCCTAAATATCCTCTATCCAATATTTTAGCAACGTAAGTAGTAGTTCCTGCACCGTTAAAAGGGTCAAGAATAATATCATGTTTATATGAGAAAAGTTTCATTACTCGTTTTGCTAATTCTTCGGGGAACATTGCGGGATGTCCAAATTTTTGCATATTTCTTTCGGGGGCAATGCTCCATTGAGCATTTACCCATTTTTTAAATTCGTCTTCGGTTATATCAATATTTTCTTTTTCGCCTTCTTTTTTCAAAGTGCCTTTGCAAAAGACCTCCAAATACTCCCATGTTCCTTTTAAGTACGGACTACTTGGACTTTTCCAGCTTCCCCAACTGCTGAATTTTGCGCTGTAGTTGTTTTTCTCCCATAAAATTTCAGTTTTCCAAATTAATTTTTTCTCTATAAAAAAATTACTTATCAAATGATGACTTGGAATATAGTCAGAGTAAAGGGGTTGAACATTTACAATAATTCTACCGCTGTATTTTAATACTCTGATGCACTGTTCAAAAACTTCAAACAACGTATCAAAATAATTTTCCCATACATGGTCGTCATCAGTTTGAGCATAATCAAGCCCAAAGTTGTAGGGCGGTGAAGTAAATATCAAGTCAATACAATTATCGGGAAGTTTTCTTAGCAATGTCAAACTGTCATCACACATAATTTTATTTTCAAATTCTTTTGGCAAAGAATTATTTTGTTTTGAAAAGGTATTATTATGAGAATAAAATGCAACTCTTCTTTTTTGCTCTTTTTCCTTTCTATCGGAAACTTTTTTTTCATCATTATAACCAACATAAACTCGTTTTTTATTTTTAATTCCATAACTTTTAATACTCTCTATTTTCTCAAATATAAGAGTCAATAATTCTATATTATGAGTTTGATGTGTAAGCAAAGCTATATCCTTTTTGAAGGAAAAAAAATCTAATTGATAAAGAAAAATGTGTATCTTATCTTCAAATACTTCAAAATAGATATCTTCTGCTTTATATTTATTCCCAAGAATTTTAATTTGATCTAATTCGTAATCTTTTGCTGTATTGAGTATTTCTAATTTTTTATAGTGCATGGGTTATTTTTTTTTGTAAAAATGGAGAAGAGATTATGAAAGATTTTCTTTCAAAAAAAAGAATTGGTTATTACATTATAAATATAATAACCTTGTTATTTTAGGGGAGTTCTAAAAATTAAATATTTGAAAATTATATAAATATATGTACTTTTTAACAAAAAAATATGTATTTTTGCAACAATAATAAAAAATGTAGAGTATGAGCAATGAAAATTACAAAAAAACAGGTAGAAAT
>JASGCU010000111.1 GCA_030053935.1 Chitinophagaceae bacterium | reverse complement strand
ACCATTAATCTTATTAATGTACGAGAAGAAAAAAAAAATAAAAAAATGAATGGAAATTTTTCAAATATTTTACTAGAAGCAATCCAACAACAACTCACTCTCAAAAAACAATGTATAATCTTTCAAAATAAAAGAGGATATGCATCTTTTGTCCTCTGTAATAATTGCGGATATACAGTGGAATGCCCACACTGCTCTGTTTCTCTCACATACCATATTCATGGGCAACAATTAAAATGTCATTATTGCGGACACACAGAATCCCTTTTGCCAACTTGTAAAAAATGTAATTCATCACATATAAAAACTGTTGGATACGGAACAGAAAAAATAGAAGAAAACTTCAAAGTGTTTTTTCCAAATGCAAAAATAGAAAGATTAGACATAGATAATGTAAAAACAAAAAACGCATACCAAAATATTTTATCCGCTTTTCAAAAAAATGAATTAGATATATTAATAGGAACACAAATGGTAAGCAAAGGATTAGACTTTGCAAATGTAGAATTAGCCGCAATAATAGATATAGATAGAATCCTTTTTTTCCCCGATTTCAGATCCCACGAAAAAGCGTTTCAAATAATAACCCAAGTCAGCGGAAGAGCCGGCAGAAAATCACAATCCGGACAAGTATATATTCAAACATACAATCCACAATTACATCTCTTTCAGCAAATAAAAAATAATGACTATCAAAATTTCTATAAGAAAGAAATAATCCAACGAAAAATTTACAGATTCCCACCAATTGTCCGCCTCATAAAAATATCTTTTCTCCATACAGAAAAAAAAACTGCTCAAGAATCATCATTTTTTTTTACAGAACAAATAAAAAACAAAATATCACCCGAAAATATACTCGGACCACAAGAACCAATCATTTCAAAAATAAAAAATAAATTTAGACAAGAACTTTTTATAAAAATAGAAAAAAAACACCCATCAACAACAATAAAATCTTTTTTGAAAAACATCGCATTAGAACTCCAATATAACAACAAATACAAAAATACAAAAATAGTATTTGATGTAGACCCCTACTAAAACAAAAAAGCAGTCAGGAGTTGCCCCCCAACTGCTCCTCAAAAGTCAAAGATTATTTATTTAGATAAACGAACGTTAACTGCATTGAGTCCTCTTTTTCCTTCTATGAGATCAAAAGTTACTTCGTCATCTTCTCTTATAGGAGAATCTATTAATCCTGAGATATGAACAAAATGCTCTTTACTTGACCCCGACTCTTTTATGAATCCAAATCCTTTAGATTCATTGAAAAACTTTACTATTCCTTCTTTCATTAAAAAATGTATTAAAAAAATTAATTAAACTAAACTATATAAATCTATACTTGTATTTAAAATCAACATATATTACTTAAATATATATATAAAATATTGTATATGATTTTTGACATAATACTTTTTTTTTAAAAATAAATTGTATTTATTATTTTTATTTGATTAAAAAATGCAATTTTTATCTTTATTTTTCAATTTATTATGAGAAAACTATGAAAATATAAAAAATGATATCTATATCTCTTTTATTTCTAAAAAAAAATAAATTAATCCACTTTCAAAATTTATTTTTGATGTGTTTTAAAATATGTAATTAAGTTTACAAATTATTTTTATATTAGCAAATATTAAAAATTAAGGTATATAAAAATAATTTTTAAAATCTACCAAAACTAAAAAAACAAAGAATGAAAATAAAACATTACTCTTATATTCTTTTTGTAGCTTTTATATTCTCTTTTCAAAACGGAAAAGCACAGCACCAACAAGTCATTACTCAATATATGTTTCATGGACTTGTTTTAAATCCCGCATATGCGGGAACAACAGGTGGATTCACTACCACACTCATAAATAAAGGAATTCCATTTACGGCGCATAATATCAGTTCCTTTCAATCACTCTTTGTACAATCTCCTCTTTATAAAAATAGAATAGGAGTAGGCGCAATGTTTAATAGATCTAATTTGAGTATTCACAACATTTATGAAATACTAGGAATGTATGCTTATAAAATAAGAATTCCAAAAGGAATACTATCATTTGGAATGCAAACAGGCATCATTTATGGAAACTCTAACTACACAGAACTCATAGCTAAGGATATAAATGACCCCGTTATTCAAAATACATACGCTCTCAAACCTAATTTTGGACTCGGGATCTATTATTATAATGATAATTTTTATGCGGGAATATCCGTTCCTTACATTCTAAAAAATAGCACCTTTAACCTCACAAATACAGCCCTGATTGCTGACGATCCGAGATATTACTACTTTACATCAGGAATAGTAACACCTATACATAGATATATAAAAATCCATCCTTCTGCACTTTTATTTCTCGCAGAAGGAAATACTTTTGGATACAACTTAAACTTTATGTTTATCGTAGATGATTTTATTTATTTTGGAACCTCATACAAAAGCTCAAATAGCATATCTCTTATAACACAACTCAACTTAGGCGATGCCATAGTAGCCGGATACTCTTATGATTTTTACTTTGATAAACTCTCCTCTTTTATAAAAAGTAATCATGAGCTAGTTATTAAATATAAATTAAATCTTTCCGTATATAAACAATACAAAAGATATGATCCAAGACATTTCTAAACAGTAAAAAAATGCAAAAATTTATAAACTTTACATCTACCGCAATACCAGTATCTATAGAGAATATAGATACTGATCAAATAATACCTGCTCGATTTTTGAAATCTACTAAACGGGAAGGATTCGGAGAAAAATTATTCTGTGATTGGAGATATAATAACGATGGAACCCCCAAAAAAGATTTTATATTGAACGACATCAAATATAAAGGGTCTATTTTAGTAGCAGGAAAAAATTTTGGATGTGGCTCCAGTCGGGAACATGCTGCATGGGCAATTTACGATGCAGGATTTAAAGCAGTCGTAAGCAGTTTCTTTGCAGACATATTTAAAAATAACGCACTTAATAACGGACTACTCCCTATAACAGTATCACAAATTTTTTTAAATACTCTCTTCCAAGAAATAGAAAAAAATCCACAAATCACAATAACCATAGATATCAATAACCAAAAAATAATATGTAACACCTCTCAAAAAATGAATGAACTCTTTGAAATAAATCCATACTATAAAACATGTATCATCAACGGATATAATAATATTGATTATTTACTGAGCATCCAAGACAAAATTATTACTTTTGAAAAAAAACAACCTTTCAAACTCAATAACCAATCATGATAAATAAAAAAATTGCCGTATTACCTGGTGATGGGATAGGGCCAGAAGTGATACGCGAAGCTATAAAATGTTTGGATGCCATATCTCTAAAATATTCTATACAATTTGAATATTCTTACGCTCTGATCGGAGCAGCAGCTATACAAAAAACAGAATCACCACTTCCAAAAGAAACCATCCATATATGTAAAAACTCCGATGCTATCCTATTTGGTGCTATTGGAGATCCTGCCTTTGATAATAATCCTCAAGCGAAAGTAAGACCCGAACAAGGTCTCCTTGCTATCAGAAAAGAATTAGAACTTTTTGCCAATATACGTCCTATAAATACCTATGAAACTCTAGCTCATGCATCTCCTCTCAAAAATGAAACAATAAAAAATGTCAATTTTATCGTTTTTAGAGAGCTTACAGGAGGAATTTACTTCGGAAGCCCTAGAGGAAGAACAGAAGATCTCAAAACCGCTTTTGATACCTGTACATACTCCGAATATGAAATAATACGAATAGCTGAACTTGCATTTCAAGAATCTCTCAAAAGAAAATCTAAAGTTACCCTTGTAGATAAAGCAAATGTACTCGCTACATCTCGATTATGGAGAGAAGTAGTTACAAGATTAAAAAATGAAAAATACCATCAAGTAGAATTAGAAACAATGTTTGTAGATAACGCAGCAATGAAAATAATCACAAATCCTACTCAATTCGATGTCATCCTTACGGAAAACATGTTCGGAGATATTTTAACAGATGAAGCTTCTGTAATAACAGGATCATTAGGAATGCTCCCATCTGCTTCTATTGGTGAAAAATATGCTCTGTACGAACCTATACATGGATCATATCCCGAAGCCGCAGGAAAACAAATTGCTAATCCCATAGCTACCATATTATCAGCAGCAATGATGTTAGAAACCTCTTTCCAAATGGTACAAGAAGCTCATCTCATACAACAAGCCGTTGTAAAATCTATCGAAAATGGATTTGTTACAAAAGACATAAATCCTCACAAATACTATACCACATCAGAAATCGGCTCTTACATCGCATCAAATATTTAAATACAATACTCTCAATGTTTTTTCAATACCCAAATAGTTACAAAAAAATATAATAATATGCAACACACCATAGCAATTATAGGATTAGGATATGTAGGACTGCCACTTTTTGCAGAGTTTGGAAAAAAATACCAAACATGGGGGTTTGACATAAATTCTCAACGCATCCAAGAATTAAAAAATGGAATAGATAAAACAGGAGCAGTAGATAAGACAGTATTGAATCCAAAAAGTAATTACATTACAAAAAATATAGACGATATAAAACATTGTAATACCTTTATTATTACTGTCCCAACCCCATTAACCTCATTTAAAGCTCCTGATTTAACACCTCTTTTAGATGCTTCTCGTATGATAGGAAAAATATTAAAAAAAAAGGATATTATTATTTATGAATCTACCGTATATCCAGGATGTACCGAAGAGGATTGTGTTCCTGTTTTAGAAAAAGAAAGCGATTTACAATTTAATAAAGATTTTTTCTGCGGATATTCTCCCGAAAGAATTAACCCAGGTGATACAATAAATACTCTTACTAACATAAAAAAAATAACTTCCGGCTCTACTCCTGAAATAGCAGAAATCGTTGATGCTCTTTATAACTCTATCATTACAGCAGGCACTCACAAAGCCCCTTCTTTAAAAGTAGCAGAGGCAGGAAAAGCAATAGAAAATGCTCAAAGAGACCTCAATATTTCTTTTATGAATGAGTTATCCCTCATCTTTGATAGAATGGGTATAGATACAAATGACGTTATAGAAGCCGCAGGAACAAAATGGAATTTTTTAAAATTCAAACCTGGTTTGGTCGGCGGACATTGCATAGGCGTAGACCCTTATTATCTAGCTCATAAAGCAGAATCTTTAGGATATTATCCACAAGTAATACTTTCAGGAAGAAGGGTAAATGATTACATGGCAACATTCATAGCACACAAAATCATAAAACTTTTTACCCAAAAAGATAAACATATAAAAAATTCTCACATACTTATACTCGGAATCACTTTTAAAGAAAATTGCCATGATATACGAAACACCAAAATTATAGATATTTATAACCAACTTATAAATTGGGGAATCCACTGTGATGTATACGATCCTTGGGCACACCAAGAAGAAGTTATGAAAGAATATAAAATAAAACTCATACCCCATATAGACAATACAAAAAAATACGATGGTATTTTATTAGCGGTAGCACATAATAATTTCGAAACCATAGATTTTAAAAAATATAAGGAAGAAGGATCTGTTATATTCGATGCAAAAGCATTTATAGAGAGAAGCTTAGTAGATGCTCGATTATAAAAACTCCTTTTTACACAAATATTGAACTTGAAAACTATTGATAATCAAACAACTACAAAATTACAAGTGTATAAAAAAAAGAGAACGTCTCATCGACGTTCTCTTTAGTATTTATAATAATAACTACTCTTTTATTACCTTCTCTGCTTTCCATACCTCCCCTTTTTCTCCATAGAGTATAATACTATATTCCCCTTTTGGTAGGGTTTTCAAATCTACTCTCAAGCCTAATTCATAATTCATAATTCCTAATTCATAACTCTTTCCCGTCATATCATATACTTTCGCAGATGCAACCTTTTGTGTCTTATCATACTGAATGGTTAGATAATCATTGGCAGGATTAGGATAGATGCGGATAGCAGAGTTTCCTTTTTCTATGGGTGTGAGAGGACGAATAGTTGGAGTAGTAGTAGATACTACTGTTACCGTTTGCTGAGCGGTAGCAGGATTATAGGTTGCATTTGCTTCTTGACTTGCGGTTATGACTGCTGTTCCCGTGCTTACTGCGGTGAGAGTATTTCCACTTACGGTTGCTATTCGCTCATCGTTGGAGGTAAATACTATAGCAGCAGCACTATTAGAAGTAGCAGTCATTACATATCTTGTTCCTATACTCAGATTCGGAATGGCAGTAAAAGTAAGAGTAGGATTTCTTTTGGTAGTATCTACTGTTTCTGATACTGATACAAGCAGTGTTTGGGAAGTGAATGTTCCTGCATAATTAATATTCCCTGTATTATAAGCAATAATATTCACCGTACCTGCTCCATTGAGAGTGACGGTATTATTATCTATGATTAGAAGAGTAGAAGCAGCAGAAAATAACACAGGTAATCCCGCAGAAGAACTTGCGGTTAATACAAAAGGTACTTGTCCAAAAATCCTCGTTTGTAATACCCCAAACCCTATACTCTGAACCCCTTTCTGAATATTCAGTATTTGTGTTTGAGATGCAAAAGCTACCGTATCATTTTCTAAAGTGTATGC
>JASGCU010000110.1 GCA_030053935.1 Chitinophagaceae bacterium | reverse complement strand
ATCCCATTTCTACCTGTTTTTTTGTAATTTTCATTGCTCATACTCTACATTTTTTTATTATATTTGCAATAATATGTATTTTATATGATTTTCAAATATTTAATTTTTAGAACTCCCCTATAGTAAACATGAATGGTATCAAAAAATAATCAATGGGCATTCTTCCTTATTTCATAAAACGTGCTAAATATTTATCATACAACAAAAATTATTTTCTCATACCATGCAAGAACCATTTACTGCAAATCCAAAACACATAAGCATTATTACCATTAATCGCAATAATAAAAAAGGATTAGAAAAAAGCATACAAAGTGTGATTTCTCAAAGCTATTCATCTATAAATTATGTGGTTGTAGATGGTGATTCTACAGATGGGAGCGTAGATATTATCAAACAGTATTCTCACAAAATACATGCTTGGATAAGTGAACCCGATACGGGCATTTACGATGCTATGAATAAAGGATTAGATATGATTACGGGAGATTATGTCTTATTTTTAAATTCGGGGGATTTTTTTATACACGATGATGTTCTTTCGGATGTAAGTAAGGTGTTATTTGTTCCCGATACTCATCTTATGTGTGGCAGTGTAACAATCATTTTAAAAAATGGAGAGCATACAATAAGTTCTCCTTCCATAAAAAATCTGTATTATAAAATGATACCCCATCAAGGACTTTTTTATAAAACCATTCTCTTTAAAAAATATGGTGTCTTTGATACTTCTTTTAGGATAGCTGGGGATTTTGAACATGTATTACGATTACTCAATAGAAATATACCTTTAAAGATATATCCTGAAATAATATCTGTCATGGATGCAGAAGGAATTTCCAGTGATAATGTTCACTTGGAAAGCAAACTAAAAGAACTGAGAAGGGTTACCCGTCTACATGGGTATTATAAATATGGGATTTTCGCTCTGTTTATTCATTATAAAGTACGGTTACGTTCCTATCTTTTTCTGATAAAATGGAAGGTATTCAAATGGATTTCTCATTTTTCTAAACGAGATACAAAACAAAAAAAAATCTAAATCCAATTTTCATTCCTTCTCTTATATTATGTTTTAAAATATGCTTTTTGAATAACCCTGTTGAGTGTATTAATATGTTTTTCTAAAGTAAGGTTTTTCAAATAGTGTTCTTTTCCATTGCTTCCTATAGTTTTTACCAAATCTCTATCTCTATATAATTGAATCATGTATTCTGCAAAAGTTTTCACATCGTGTTCCTCTACCAAAAAACCTGTTTTAGTTTGAATAACTATTTCTGCATTCCCCCCGGATAATGTAGAAACTATGGGTAGTCCGGCAGCATGTGCTTCTTTTAAACTCACACTTGATGCTTCAGATTGTCCAAGTGCATTGGTTATACAGTGTTGCACATAGCAAAAACTTTCTTTCATCTTTTGTATACATTCTAATTGTGTTAATTTTCCTGTAAAAATAACTTTTTTTTGCAGGTTATATGTTTCTGCTAAATCTTTGCATTTTTGGAGTTCTTCTCCTTCTCCTATCAAGGTGAGAGTAGCGTTTGCATATTTTTCTGATACTCTTTTAAAACTTTCTATGAGATAGTGAGGAGCTTTTACATCTATAAATCTTCCGATAAAAATAAAGTTATGAGATTGGTAATCGGGTTGTATTTTATAAAATTCTGGGTTTGCTCCGCAGGGAGATATTACTATTTTATTTTCTTTGCATCCCAATTGTATAATGCTTTGTTTTAATCTCTGGGATACCGCAATAATAGAGGTAGCATAATCAAACATTGTTTGGTAGTTCTGTTTGTATTTATTCACAGTATCTTGTCTCGTAGCATCAAAACCGTGAAAATGCACTATAAGCGGAATATCTAATTGTTTACAAATGGTTGTTACACTTGCGCCTGTGGGACCGTATTCTGCTAATACTACATCTATCTTATTTTTTTTGAGTAACTGTTTGAGTTTTGTGCGAGCATATATAAAAAGGAGGGGATATATAAAAAAAGCTATGTATTTTTTATATTTCTTCCATATTTTTAAAAGAAGATGGAAAGGATCTTTTGTTTTATTGTTTGATGCATTATTTTTTTTCGCTACAATAAACGGGATATAGCCACCGTAGTAGTAATACTTTTCTCCTTCTAAGAAGTCTCTATGGGCTTTAATAAATGTTTCCGAATATCCGGGTTTGTTGGTACTCAGTATTGCTAATCTATACTTCATTTATTTTTATGGTAAATCCAATATTTTTTTCTTTCTCGTACTGTATAGAACATTATGTAATCAG
The DNA here is from genome assembly GCA_030053935.1 of Chitinophagaceae bacterium. Taxonomy (NCBI): domain Bacteria; kingdom Pseudomonadati; phylum Bacteroidota; class Chitinophagia; order Chitinophagales; family Chitinophagaceae; species Chitinophagaceae bacterium. The sequence goes on along the minus strand of JASGCU010000110.1, from coordinate 4,568 downwards.
GACATATTGGTTTTTAGATGCCCATGTCTTTATTCTATTCTCACTCCGGCAGTATTTTTCAAGTATTCTAATGTCTTTTCAAAATCTTGAGGGAATACTGCTTTTGTGCCTTTTGTTAATACAGATGTTTCAAAACCTAATTGGACTGCATCCAATGCACTGTATTTTACACAATAATCGGTTGCTAACCCTACTGTATCTATTTTTTTTATCTTTTGTGATAATAGATATTCATAGAGATCGGTTATTTTTTTCTTATTATTATCAAAAAAAGCACTGTAACTATCTATTTTTTCATCTGTTCCTTTATGGATAATCTTGTGGAATTTTTGTTGCAAAAGAGGTGAAAATTCTGCTCCATAAGAATTTTGAACACAATGGGGAGGCCATAACATCTGAGGGGTTCCTTCTACATCTATTATGTCTCCCATTTTTTTTTCTTTATGATTTGTAAAAAAACTTATGTGTTCTTTTGGATGCCAGTCCTGGGTAGCAATAACATATTTATATTTGGGAATAATGCTATTTATAAAAGAGATGATACTATCACCATCGGGAACAGCTAAACTTCCTTTTGGTAGAAAATCATTTTGAACATCTATTATTAATAAACATTCTTTGAGCATCTGTTTGTATTATTTTTTATTTTTAGGGGTGACCATTGCCTTTATTTCTAGTATATTGATAGTAGGGTAGGTGTTTGAAACAATAGTAATATTTTTATTTTGAACACCGGGTTTCCCTTTACTATTAAATCGGACTACTATTTTACCTTCTTCACCTGGGGCAATGGGTTCTTTTGGATAAGTTGGGATAGTACATCCACATGACCCCGTAGCAGAAGATATGACCAATGGAACTGTTCCACTATTTTTAAAAGAAAAAGTATGCGTGACCACATCTCCTTCGTTTATAGTTCCAAAATCAAATTTCCCATCTTGGTCTTCCCATTCGAATTGAGCAACGGGACCTGTTGGCTTCTCTACATCTGCATTTACCCCTACCGGATCGGGGGTAAGAGCATTTCCCCTATCACGAATAATATTTTCTAATTCGGTTACTCTTCCTTCCAGTCGTGAAACTCTTTCTTTTAAAGGGCATTCAGAACAACTAGTAAATATAATTGCTATAAAAACTATTTTTATTATACGTATCATTATTTTTTTTATTTTTATGTTATAAATTTGATTATCCTCCGAAAAGGTTTTTTTGTATTCCTATAAATATAAAATATTTTTAGAATAAAAAGGATTAGTTTATGTACACTATTTATTATTGTTCTTAAAATTACTTCAAAATTACTATTTATACTCATTACAAATTAAAAAAATAAATGAAGGAGGGTTCTAAAAAAAAATTGATTTTTTGCTCTATCTCAATAGTTACCAATATTCTTTTCTATCTTTCATTGAAATACTCTCAAATAGAATTATGATACGAAACAGTTATGCAAAAAAAATAATAAGTATTTCTCTCTTTTTTTGTTTATGCATACCATCTTGGGTACTGTTTTTTTGGATTCTCTATCAAAAAAATATGTGGAAAGACGAAATGCACACGCACATCGCTGACGGGAAAGAAATACAATTTGTTGTTCTGCGTTTTTTTATTCCTGATGTTTCTCATAAACTACATTGGGAAGATGAGCATGAGTTTGAATTTCAAGGAAATATGTATGATGTCATACAAACAACTGTGTCAAAAGATTCTGTTTTTTATACTTGTTTGTTAGATTATCAAGAATCCGCATATAACCGTCAATTAGAATATTTATGGAACTATAATATGTATGTTCAGACCACTTCTTCTCCAGAAAACACAAAACATTTTATAGAGCATCTAAAAAAACTCTATTATTTTTTAGGTTATTCTGTACGTTTGCACACAGCAAAAGAGATAAATAGTTTTCTTTTTTTATATGTGGTATTCACTTTTACATTTTCATACCCTCCCATTACTCCACCTCCCTGGATTCTATAGGTATAGATTACAAAATACTTTCATTATGGATCACAAAATATTTTAACAATCATATTCTATCACATTATTTTTAATAAAACAAATTATGACACGCAATTTTTTTGTGTGTGCCTTGTTATTTTTTTCTTTTTTAAAAATACAGGCACAGGGGGGGGGAGCAGATTCGTTATCGATAAAAACAGGAAGTACTTTAGACGAAATAATTATATCTGCTAATAAAATAGAGGAGAGTAGGGCAATAATATCTCAGCAAATACAAGTCATAAAAAACGAAGATATACAACGTCTCCAGGCACAAACTACTGCAGATGTGTTATCCGCAGAAAATATATTTGTTCAAAAAAGCCAACAAGGAGGAGGAAGTCCTATTTTGCGTGGTTTTGAGGCAAATAAAGTGCTATTAGTTATGGATGGTGTGCGGTTAAATAATATTATTTATAGAGCGGGGCATTTACAAAATATTATAACTTTAGACAATGCCGCTTTAGATAAAATAGAGGTTTTATTTGGACCTGCTTCTTCTGTTTATGGGAGTGATGCTTTGGGAGGGGTCGTTCATATAATTACGAAAAAACCAACCTTCTTAACCGAAAGCGGAAAATTATTTTTTAATACAAACTTTTCCACGAGATACGGGAGTGTCAATAATGAGGTTACCCCTCATCTGGATTTCAACATAGGGGGAAAAAAATTAGCTTCCTTTACATCTTTTACGTATTCTCAATTTGGAGATTTACAAAGTGGAAGTAATAAAAATCCTTTCTATAATGATTTGTATGGGCAGCGTTTTTTTTATGTAAAAAGAATACATAACAGAGATTCGTCTATAACAAATAATAATGTTTTTTTACAAAAACAAAGTGGTTATTGGCAGTATAATCTTCTACAAAAATTCTTATATGCACAAAATAATTTTATCACGCATGGGCTTACTGTTCATTTTACAAACTCCAGTAATGTTCCTCGTTATGATCGATTGACAGAATCTACCAATGGAACTCCCACCTATTCAGAATGGTATTACGGACCTCAAAAACTATTGCTTACCAGCTATGATGTGAATATAAGCAATATAGGAAGATTTTCAGATAATATTCATTTGGGGATTAACTACCAAAATGTAGAAGAAAGCAGGCATACCCGTAGGTTTCGTTCCGATAATATCAGCCGTAGAACAGAAAAGGTGCAGGTGATAGGAGGAAATTTTGATATTCAAAACAAAAGAACACATTGGCATAATCGTTTAGGTATAGATTTTCAATATAATACTTTACTATCTACTGCTGTAAAAGAGAACATAATCAATGGACAACAAGGTAGCCTAGATACCCGTTACCCGAATGGGGATAATTTTTCATTGAGTAGCTCTCTTTATTTTTCGGGAACGTATTTTTTTACAAAAAAATGGATTGGTAATTATGGATTCAGATTGGGATATTCAAACCTTCAATCTACCTTTGCGGATAAAACTTTTTTCCCATTCCCCTACAATGATATCCAACAAAAAAATGTGTTATATTCAGGGAGTTTGGGAATAGTGTATTTACCTGATAATACGTGGAAGTTTTTAGGAACACTTTCTACGGGATACAGAGTCCCTAACGTAGATGATATTTCTAAGGTATTTGAAAGTACTACAGGAACATCTGAAACAAGGGGTACTCTCATTGTTCCTAACCCAAATCTCAAACCCGAAAAAACTATAAACGTAGAATTAGGAATTACAAAAGTTATTCTTCGTACTATAAGTTGGGAGAATATATTATATTACACTCTCATTCAAGATGCTATTGTTACAGATGCTTTTACTTTTAATGGACAATCAGAAGTAGTTTATGGGGGTGGAACCAGCAAAGTATTTGCTAATCAAAACAAGAGTAGAGGATATATAACGGGTTTCCAATCTTCTCTTTATGGAAAAATTACAAAGTATTTGGGAATAAAGGTAGCATTTAATACTACTTACGGGAGAACGGAAGATGCAGGAACAACAATTCCACTAGATCATATTCCTCCTATGATGTGGAAAGGGGAGATACATTATTCTCATAAGCGATTATATGTTTCTTTTTGGGTGTTATACAATGGATGGAAACAGAGAATAGATTATCGTCTTAATGCAGAAGATAATGAACAATATGCTCCCCCTGAAGGCATGCCTGCTTGGTATACTCTTAATATGAGAGCATCTTATAATATAAAGAATTATCGTTTTACAACGGGGATAGATAATATAGTAGATACGCAATATAGAACCTTTGCAAGCGGAATAAATGCCCCTGGGAGGAACATTTTTGTTTCTATTGCATTTCATTTTTAATTATGAAAAAAAAGAGTAGATAAATAGTTACAAAAAATAAAAAAATCCCTCGGCAACTCCTTCCTCCCACAAGACCTCATTACAGGAAATCATCCTCAAAGATATGAAACACACCATAGATTGGGAATGGGAAGAATACAGTGAGAATTAATCGAGATTTCATTTACACAGACGGTAAAAACTGTTTATATGAAAACAAAAAAGGTGCATAGTACCGAAATATTGGTAGCTGGGGGAAGTCAAAAATTCACCTCTTTATTAAACGTGT
>JASGCU010000109.1 GCA_030053935.1 Chitinophagaceae bacterium | reverse complement strand
AGGTTTTGTAATTGGTCTTTTGGTAATAAAAGCTGATATTCTGCCACAGCTATGGGTTTGTTGATGTCTTGTAGGGCAATTTCTACATCTAAATGGTCTTTATCGGCACAAAGAATAATGCCAATAGAATTATTTTCGGTTTCGCCCTTTTCTAATTTATCAAGCAAAGACAAATACATATTCATTTTGCCTACATATTCGGGCTTAAAACTGCCTATTTTTAATTCAATGGCAACCAAACTTTGTAAACCTCGATGAAAAAAAAGCATATCCACAAAATACTCCTTATTATTATATTCTAAACGGTGTTGATTGCCAATGAAAGTAAAACCTTTACCCAATTCTAACACAAACGATTTTATTTTTTCTACCAATCGCTTTTCTAATTCTGTTTCTTTAATTTTTTCAGTGATTCCCAAGAAACCAAGGTTATAAGCATCTTTAAATACTTCGTTGGCATAATCTGCATGTATGGCAGGTAGCGTTTGGCTAAAATTATTTGCTTTTATTTGCTTTTGTGCAAGGGCATAGCTATCCATTTTTATAGCATGGATCAACCAGTCTCTACTCCAGCCATTTGCAATAGTTTGTTGCATATACCAAAGGCGTACTTCTTTGTCTTTTATTTTTTCTATGAGCAAAATGTTGTGTCCCCAAGGTATTTTTGCAACATATTGTTGCAAAAATGCCAAATCTTGTGGCAAGAATATATTAAGGTCATTTTCAGTATTTTGTAATTTTGCCACAACCTGTGGCAAAATTAAATTTTCGGGATATTCTTTATAAAAAGCAAGCATTCGTCCTAGGTTTCGTTCCGAAAAACCTTTGAGGTCAGTGAACTCATTTTGTAAATCTACTGCCAAGCGAGGAATAACCTTTGCCGACCAACCTTCTTGTTGTTGGCGTTCGGCTATCATTTTTCCTGTTTTCCAATAAAGCACAATCATTTCAGCATTTACGGAAAGTAAAGCCCTTGTCCTAGCTTGCTGAATGGCGGTTTTTATTTCGCCTAACAAGTTTTGATAATTTTCTATTTCTATGCTCATATTCTAGACTTCTATCTCGTTTATTATGTCATCAATACTCAATCGCAAGGCATTTATTTTCGCTACTGTTCTTGAAATTTCTTTGTTTAGCTGTTTAATTTCTACCTGCTCTCGGTTGTCTTTTGCTGTTATATACGAACTCACCGAAAGGTTATAATCATTTTCCGCTATTTTAGCGTTGTCGATAGTTTTAGTCACATACTCTACATCTTTTTTATTATCAAAGATTTCCATAATTTGCTCAATGTGTTTGTCTTCTAGCACATTATTATTGGTTACTTTTTTAAAGAAATCTTCGCCACTGGCATCAATAAATTGGGTTTTATTTTCGGTTTTATGTTTAGAAAGCACCAAAAGCGTTACAGAAATAGATGTGCCATAAAATAGATTGGGTGCTAAAGAGATTACTGTTTCTACAAAATTATTATCCACCAAGTACTTTCTAATTTTTTGTTCGGCCCCACCACGATAAAAGATACCTGGGAAACAAACCAATGCAGCCCTGCCTTTACTGGATAGATAACTTAGGGCATGTAATACAAAGGCAAAATCTGCCTTCGATTTAGGTGCCAATACGCCGGCAGGAGCAAAACGATAATCATTAATAAGCGTTGGGTCTTCGTCACCTTTCCATTTTATTGAATATGGTGGATTTGAAACTATGGCATCAAAAGGTTTCTCATCTCCATAGTGTGGGTCAATGAGGGTATTACCAAGGGCTATATTAAACTTGTCGTAATTGATGTTGTGCAAAAACATATTCATACGGGCAAGGTTGTAAGTAGTGTGGTTCACTTCCTGCCCGTAAAAGCCTTCTTCAATAATACGGTTGTCGAAATGCTTTTTGGCTTGTAGAAGTAAAGAACCAGAACCACAAGCAGGGTCGTATATTTTGTTTACTTTTTCTTGCTTGTGCATAGCAAGTTGTGCAATGAGTTTTGAAACGTGTTGCGGTGTAAAAAACTCACCACCTGATTTTCCTGCATTGGCGGCATAATTAGAAATCAAAAATTCATAAGCATCACCAAAAAGGTCAATTTGATTGTCTTCAAAATTTCCAAAATTCAGATCTTCTACACCTTTCAAAACGGCAGCTAAACGGCTGTTTTTGGATTCTACTGTATTTCCGAGTCGTGAACTGGTTGTATCAAAGTCGGCAAATAATCCTTTTATATCGGGTTCGGATGGAAAGCCATTTGCAGAACTTTCAATAGCATCAAAAATGGCTTTTAAATCTGTATTTAGATTTGGGTTTGTATTGGCTGTTTTGGCAACATTCACAAAAAGCTGGCTTGGATATATGAAATAACCTTTTGTTTTTATCGCATCAATTTTTATTTCGGGCGTAAGGTCTTTGTCAGGATAGTTGGCATAGTTAATGCTATCGTCACCACCTTCAATGTAATTGGTGAAGTTTTCGCTAATGAAGCGATAGAACAGTGTACCTAATACAAACTGTTTAAAGTCCCATCCGTCAACAGAGCCACGAACATCGTTGGCTATTTTCCATATTTTAGCTTGCAATTCTGCTCTTTGTGCTGTGCTTGTCATTTCTTGTCTTTAATTAAGTCTTATGGTTTCACTCGTAATATCATGGCGATTTGAATAAGCCCTTCAAGTTTAGGCTATTGTAGTTTTTGCAGGTAGCCGTTGATGCTATTAAAACATTTGACCAATTGTTCAGCCAACCAAGTTATTTTTAGTCCGTTTTCTTTTAATTTTTCATTTATTCTGTTCATGTCGATTTAAAATTATGTTTGCAAATATAGATTAAATTTTTTGAAAATCTCATTTTTTTGATATAAAAACTGTTTGAATTATTGTCGGTCTGTATGTTGTTCACTTGTCAAGATGGTTTGTCCTTCTGTTAATGTTCAATTTTTAGTCATCTGTGTGAATGTTGCGGTGTCGTTTTACACTTGCCGGAACTTATATACTACGGATAACGGAATAACATTACAAATAAATTACTAAAATAGAAAACCGTAAATCTCCGTAAAAAACAATCAAAAAGGAATGTATCCTGTAAAGGGAATAATAGATAACACATGCTTACATTGGATTCTCGTTCGTAAACATGTGGATGAGCAGAAAATGTAAAAAGGTACCATTTAAAAGTAGAATGAGTTAAATACATTCAAATAGACATACAAAAAATTACTTGCCGACTCAATACAATAATAGATGTTAGTTATTGTAATGGTTCATTGTCATGATTGTTTTTTTCTCTTAAAAACCATCGCTTAATGATTTTATTATGCCTGCTTTTTCTAAATATTTTCTCAGTTCGGCACTATTTACAGATACAATGACACCTATTTTGTATTCTTTTCCTATTTTCAATCTATCTCCTGCATCTACAGAACCATCTCCCGATTCAGAGACAAATTTAATATAATCACCTGCAGGATCAGAAAAAAAATCATCAAAAAAGCTTTCTTTTTGTTCTGCTATGCTCATATCTGTAACTAATGGTTTTTGTCCTGAAACATTTGGAATCCCTGCAAAACCTTTAAAAATGATACCATGAACAGCATTTTTTTTTGCTTGTTGTATGGCAATAGTAGGTTTTTTAGAATAAGACCATACTTTTATCAGATATGTTCCTTGAACTCCTGTTCCCGCTGCTTCTATTTCATACCTCCAATTTTCGGTATCCGCATTAGCTTTCTTTTTTGCTCTATTTTGAGCATGTATATTGTTAGAGCATAGAATAGTTATTATTGCTATGGAAATGAATTGTTTTATCATTTTTTATGTATGTATTTATTATTATTAATGTGTTTTTTATTTATATTCTTATTCTGATTCCTACGAATAGAGGGAAAGATATGTTTGTTTTATTGTTCTTATCTAAGCTCCATGAAGTAGTTTCGTTTGGGTTTGAGGTTATACTTTTATCGCTATCTGTTGAGTAAGGAAGTTTTGTTATGACATTTATTTTACCAAAGAGTGAAAATGTAGGTGATATATTGATTCCTAATCCGATTCCGGCGGGTATGTAGTATGATTTCCATGTAAAATCTTTTTCTACTAAATCTTTACGGTCTTTTAGATAATCGGATAGTGATTTATCTCCTATGTCAGAAAAAGTAAGTTGAGTATATCCAAACCCTATGGAAAGGAGCAAGTATATATTTCCTTTTGTGGTAAAGTATACTTCTTTTGAAAAATTTCCATCTACGGAAAAGGATGTAGCAGATACTTTTGTGTTTTGCATAATAGTTGTGGTTCCGTTTATTTTTATTTCAGGGGATGTTTCTTTACTTAATAGATGTACAGTTCCGAATGCTCCTATGTAGAAATTTCTAATGGTAGAGATTCTTGAAATTCGGTAATCTATTCCTAAACTTATTCCTACTATAGATTTATCTTGTGTATTAAAGGAGTATGTGGGAGAGAGTATAAGGCCGATGTCTTCTTTGCTTTCTAAAAACATTCCTTCGTATAATTTTTTTCCTCCTTGTTGTCTAAAAGTAGAAGGGGTTGTGTTTCCTGTAGCTACTCCTTCGTTATCTGATATTTTTTTGACTCGTAATACTCCTTTTCTGTATTTTTGTTGTTCTCCATTATTGTTTATTCCTATTTCATAAGCAAAAAATCTTTGGTCTAAGTAGAGTCCTTCTTTTTTTCCAAGTTTTGCTGTTGGTGGTTTGGTGGAGAATAATGAGGATTTGAGTTTAAAATCATCAAGGGTTTCGTTCAAAAAAGAGAAACTGGAAGAATGTATATAATCGGGAATGTCATCAAACAATTCGTTCATTGTTTTTCTTCTTGCGAGTAGATAGTAGTTACTATTAGGGTCTGTTGGTTGTTTTGAGGTAACACTTGCGCTGTGAGTAGTAATGAATGGCATATCAAAAGTTGCGGTGTTCCATTTTTGTGCTTTATTTTGATCGTAGTTATCTTTGTCAGTCCAGTATTCATTATAAAAAACGGCTTCTGTAGAATCGTTGAAATTAAGTTTATAAACAGATACTGTATAACTTGCTTCATATCCTTCGTCAGGGTTTCTTTTTTCTACTTTTTTTGTTTTTCCATCGGATGTTCTTTCTGTAACGGTAATATATTCGGGTTCTTTTTTAAAAGAGTTTATTTCATATACAAGAAGGTATGTTTTTGAGAGTAATTGTACTCCGAGAAGTTCTCTTCTATCTGTTTGTGATGCTTTTGCTTGCTGTGCGTCTATATCAGTTGCGGTGTAGAGACCTCTTTCTTTTATGAGTTCGTAATTAAATTGTCCTAATTCGTTTCTATTCCACCACTTTGCTACTATGGAATTAGATATTTTTCCTATGTATTTTTGGAGTGTTTCTGCACGAGGGGGGTCTAATTTCAGGTTATCGTATTTTATAAAATGTTCATTAAAACGCGATTCGGGTTTTATTTCTGATATTTTTTTTAGTATTTCTAATTTCTGTTCATATTGTAATGAAGAGGGTTCTACAAATGCTAATGTAATAGAAGGACGTAGATATTTTGTAGATATTTTTTGTCCTCTTGCATATTCTTGAGAGATAAAACAGAGTAATAAGATGGGTATTATTTTTTTCATTTTTATAATATATTAATGTATTGTACTATGATTTTTTGTATTATGTATTAGTTGTGTATAAAAAACAAGTGTAGGGATATTTCACAAAAATAAATGAGATACGAAACTAAACCATTTATTTTTGAGTTTTTCATAGTATACCCTTTTTTTTAAATTTTATTTTTTTATTTACAAAAACGGAAAAAAAAAATGTTAATGTTGTTAAAAGATAATTTTATCGAAAAAACCTTACAATTTTATGTATGTGTTTCTCATTTTTCTTCTGTTGGTACATTTTCACGTATCCATTGAACGATAGATTCTTTAACTTTTTATGGTTTTTTATAAATAATTCTGGTTTCACTTCATACCATTTTTTTAATCCTTGATAGTTTGTTTTTACTACTAACTCTCTTACAAGAAAGCGGTGTGTTCTATAAAAGAGGTAGTAAAATAAAATTTCATGGAGTCTATTTGCATCTCTTTTTTTGTTTCGTATTTATTTTTAAGAATAATCTTAATTATTCATAGTACCATTAGCTCTTTCTATCATTCTTGCTTTAGGTGTTACTTGCTTTGTAAGTCAGTTTCTATACCTTCTTTTTCACAGATGATATCACATTGTGATGATGGGGTAGTACAGGATTTTCCATTTTTGATACTAAGAGTTTATTTGTGAGTTCTAAACCATTATCTGTAAGTATGTAACCTGTCATAAAATGGGCTTTTTCAAGAAGGGAATTTATAAAGTGTTCTGTATTTTCAGTAGTTTTTTTGTCATAAATATCATAAAACATTATTCCATTTGCTCTATCTATGGCTATAAAGAGATATTGCTTTACGCCTTCTAGTTTTGGCAAATAAGTAATGTCTACGTAAAACAAACCTGGTTCATACTCTTTAAGTTTTTGTGCTTTTTTTTTCTGTAGGTATGGTACTTTGTTTAATTTTTTTGATACCAAACATCTGTAAACAGAGCTTCTAGATATGTTTTGATTTTTTTGTCTCATTATATCAACCACTTTATTTATCGAAAACCATGAGGTTTTTCTTACAGAGCAAACAATTCCTTTTTCTAACTCAGTTAATGAATAATCTATGTTATGAGGTATTGATGGGGCATCGTTCACAAAATTTCTGTGTTTCCATTTTTGAATAGTTTGAGTAGAAACATGATACTTTTTCGATAGTTGTCTTATTGTATCCATTTCTTTATTTTGTTGTATTTTTAAACGAATATTTTTATTTGTCCTTGCGTTTTTGTGATATATTGGTGCCATTTTTAATTTTTATTAATACAGTAAATGCTAAAAAAAGAATATTTTCATAAAATACAAATGCTGATATTTTTTTTATTTTTAAGATTGTTTAGGTAATATACTCTTTCCGAATTAATTGCAAAAAATCAATTATAATGGAAATTTAAAAAATAAAATATAAAAAGATATAATTATTACAATTTAATAAAAAAATACTTAC
>JASGCU010000108.1 GCA_030053935.1 Chitinophagaceae bacterium | reverse complement strand
AAATCTTAAAAATGCAGATGACACCATATCTCTTCGCCCTTTTATAGACCTTATAAAGTTTTCTATGGGATTACAAAAAAATAAAAAAAGACACTATTCGGGAAAAGAACCTGATAAACCCATTCTTTACCAACCATATTACATAGATAAAGAATCTCGAAATCAAGCGGTAAAAAGGCATTTTGAAGACCTGGTGAGAAATGAAATGGGAAATAAACCAATGGAATATGTTTTTCAGTATTTTGATGAGAAAATTATAGATCATAAGTATAAAAAAATAATACTTTTGGAAAGCACATTCAGACAATTACTCAATAATGTTCTCACAACTTATAAAAGCGAAGAAGGGATGAAACATCAAACAGTGGAAACCCTTACAGAAATGCTCATAACCAATGGCATAGTAAAAAAAGAAAACCATGGGAGAGGAAATATCTACAGTTTCGCCTTTTTGTATAAATATAGATTAGGATTAAAAGGGAATTAATTATTAATACAGAGTTACACATGTAAATACAATACAAGCTACAAAAAACATGAAAAGAATAGCAATGTTGGGTTCGGGATTTATAGGTCGTTTTTATGCAGATTCTCTGCAAGGATATAGAAATAAAGATAGAATAGTGAGTATATATTCTCGCAATTCTGAGAATGCAAAGAAATTTGCAAGTGATTATAGTGTGGAGCATTGGACTGTTGATATGGAAGAAAGTATCAGCAGAGAAGATGTAGATATTGTGTGCGTTGCCTTACCGAATGATTTACACGAAAAAGCGGTGATGCTTTGTTGTAAATATAAAAAAGCGGTGATGGTGACAAAGCCATTAGGGAGAAATGCTGAGGAAGCAAAGCGAATGCTTTTGGCAGTAGAGAGGACGGAGATTTTTAATGGTTACTTAGAAGATTTAGTATATACACCAAAGTTTTTGAAAGCCCATCAAAGTGTTAAAAATGGAGCATTAGGAAAAATACTATGGGCAAAATCGAGAGAAACACATCCAGGTCCTCATAGTGATTGGTTTTGGGATATAGAAAAAGCTGGTGGAGGATGTTTATTAGATCTCGGCTGCCATTGTGTAGAGATAACCCGAAGTTATATAGGCAAAGATATAAAACCATTAGAAGTAATGTGTTGGGCTGATACCCAAGTAAAACCCATAGAAGCAGAGGATCATGCTATTGGACTTATAAAATATCAAAATAAATCTATAGCACAGTTTGAGGTAAGCTGGACATTTAGAGGAGGATTAGACCTTCGAGATGAAGTGATGGGAACGGAAGGAACTATATGGGTAAATAGTTTTTTAAGAACGGGTTTTGAAATGTTTACTTCGGGCGAAGGGGGGAGTTACATAGCAGAAAAATCGGAAAAGAACTCGGGATGGCTCTTTCCTGTGGGAGACGAGCTGAATGAGTTGGGATATAATCACATGTTTATGGATATGCTTGATGCTTTGGAAAAAAATATTGCTCCCAAAGAAACTTTTTATGATGGTTATATAGTAAATGCAATTTTAGATGCGGCATATAAATCTTCTAAATCAAAACTTTGGGAACCCGTAAAGATAGATATATGGAGAGGGAAGAATTCTATAACCGAAGAGTCATTTTTGAAGGAATATGACAGTGAGCATTATTTAATAAAAGAGGAGGTGACTCATTTTGGAGTTAAAAAACTCATCTTGAAAAATAAATTTACGGGAAAAATAATAGAAAAAATATTATAAAGAATCTACAAGGGTATGCTTTCTTACTTCCGATTATTTCTTTGCACATTATGGACTATGTTTATGATAGTATCGTCCATTCTTTTCATGTGTTTACTTTTTGATAGGAAAATACCTGTAAAGATGGCAAGAGATATTTGGTCTCCTGTTATTTTATTTTTTTGTGGGTTACAAATAAAAGTAAAGGGAGGGACAGGTATTCAAAAAGATGTTCCTTATATTTTTATTTCTAACCATCATTCTTATTTAGATATACCTGTTTTATTTAGGTCTATACGTCATGATATCTACTTTGTTGCTAAAAAAGAATTAAAATGGTTTCCGTTTATTGGTTGGTATATGCAGGCAACAGGTATGATTTTTGTAGATAGGAACAATATAAAGAATTCTAAAAAAGATCTTTCTAAGGCGGCTATTCTCATTCAGAAAGGAAAAAGTATTTTTTTATTTCCTGAAGGTAAAAGAAGTAGAGATGCGAGCATAGGAGCATTTAAAAATGGTTCTTTTTTTCTCGCATCAGAAGCACAGGTTTCCATAGTGCCAATACATATAAAAGGAACGCACAGAGCATGGGGAGTAGATAGTTTTCAAATAACTCCTACCAAAGTAGAAGTCAATATAGGCGAGCCTTTTCACCCATCTAATGGAGATGTTATCACACTCAATGCGATTACATACAATAAAGTAATAGAACTTTCTTACCAATAAAAAAACAATTATTTTTTATGTTATTAAAAAAAAGAGTACAGAGATCTTTTCTTTTTTTTTGCAAGTTTGTTAGAATGTATAAAAGAGAGGCATTGCTTCTGTTTTTATTTTTTCTGTTGGGTTTTATTCCTTTTTTTTTGATAAACAAGGGTGATGAGATTATTTATATTAACCAAAAAAGAAATTACTTTTTAGATATATTTTTTCAATGCATCACATTTTTAGGAGAGTCATATACTTTTATTTTTGCAATAATATATTGTTTTTTCTTTCATAAAAAAAAATTTGTTTTATATTTTGCAGCAGGGGCTATTCATTTTGCTATTGTTCAAATAATGAAACGAATAATTTTTATAAACGAAGCACGCCCTACGGAATATCTAAAAGAAAAACTCTATTTAATAGATGGATATGAACATCATTCATGGGCATCATTTCCTTCAGGTCATACTGCATCGGCTTTTGCTTTCCTCATCATATTTATGTATGTAGAAAAAAAAAGACAATGGTGGGTTCCATTGTCTTGCATAGCTTTATTAGTAGGTTTTTCTAGAATGTATCTATTACAACATTTTTACAAAGATGTATATGCGGGAATGTGGATAGGAATGATTACTTCTCTAGGAGTAATTTTTTTTGATATTATCAGAAATGAGTATAATTATAGAAGTTGATTTTTTGAAAAAAGAGATTTCAATTTTTTTTAAAAAAAGAATCCTAATCTTCTGTATCTACTTCTAATGGTATGGGTAATCCAAAAAGATTATTTTGTTTTATTTTCTCTGCAATTATCGGGCTTACGTATTTTTCCCATTCTTCTTTTCCGGTTTTAATAAGCTCTATAACTGCATCGGAGTATACATTGAGGTGTTCTACTTGAACATATTGTATATCTACGATTTTTTTATTATCTATGAGATATTGATAAAAATGTGTTAGAGTTTCGTTAGGGATAAAAGTATGAGCGGTGTTTAGTTTTTCGGGGGTCTTTTTGTCTATGCTTGGATATATTAAGAGTTTTGAATTTCCTCCGAGGAGTTCTCCTAATGCTTCTATTATTCCTCCAGGTAGGTCTTTATAAAGTTTTTCATTAAAAATACGGACAAGATTATCATATCCCATAACGATTCCTATTTTTTTTCCTCTATTGTATTTTGATAGATATGCGACTAATTTGTAATACTCGGGATAGTAAGAAATGAGGACATTTTGCCCTATGGAACAGAGAAGTTGTACTCTATCTAAAAAATCATTTGTATCTATTTTTCCATCATTAGTAAGGTCTGTAAGCGTAAGTTCAGAAATAGCTAATATATTTTGATCTTGTTCAGATTCTGCTATGAGTTCTTCTTTAAATTGTGATAAGCTTCCTTTCATAATATCTTCATTTACTAATGTTATAGGACGAAATCTTCCTCTTGTCACAAGTATATGTTTTTTATAGAGTGTTTCAGATGGTTGCATTACTTTTCCATTAGAGCCGAACATTGCTACTGAGGTAAGACCTTCTTTTACCAATTTCAAACTATTCAGTCGGTTATCTACATGATGAAAATCAGGTCCTTCTATTTTAATCATATCTATTTCTAATCGTCCTTTTTGGATATTATCTACTAATGATATGATAAAATCATCGGGATTAGAATAGTGGAAACATGCGTAGATAAGATTTACACCTACGATTCCAATTATTTCTTGCTGCCAATGGCTTTCATTGTCATTTAATACTACGTGAATTATGCAGTCATTTGGTTTAGAATTGGGATGAAGTTGAAAACGAAGTCCTAACCAACCTTGTCCATTATTGGTTTTTTTGAAATTTATAACTTCTACAGTATTAGAGAAAGCAAAAAAAGTAGTTTTTTTTGCTCTAAAGGTTAATCTTTTTATGATAAGAGAGAATTCTTTATCTAACATCTGTTTCAGTCTTTCTTCGCTTACATACCTTTGGCAGGGACCATAAATAGCATCACTAAATGTCATATCATAAGCAGACATTGTTTTTGCAATAGTTCCTGATGCACCTCCTGCTCTAAAGAATTGATCTGATACTTGTTGCCCTGCACCTATTTCTGCAAACGTTCCGTATAATCTCTCATCTAAGTTTATTTTTAATGCTTTTTCCTTTGTAGTAAGCTTTCTAAAATTTGGATCCATATTTTTTTATTAGTTATTTATTTTTGTTAAATGTCCGTTTTTTATTTGCAAGAGAGTCACTTTTTGGTTATCTCTTTGATTATCAAAGAGATAACAATCTATAAGTTCTCCTTTCCATTCTTTTTCTTTTGTAATACCTTCTTGTATATTATTTCCGTATTTATAGAGCATTCTTCCAAAAATCATCATCGTTTCATATCCATAAGCAGCAGCAGGAGATGGAATAGTTCTGTATGTATTTATATATTCTGTTCTAAAGTTGAGATACTGTGGCTTTATTTCATCAATATAACCGTTGGATATAAATAATACTTTTAGCTTTTCTATCTGTTCTATATTTACTTGAGAGGATTCTAACCATTCTTCCCTTCCCACAATTGTTATGCTATCATATCTAATTGCTATTGCACTAATAAGGTGTGAAACTAATAATGGATTTGATGATGCTAAAAATATATGTCCTATACTATCCATTTTTATATTCCATACTTCTTCATACCATTCTAAACTATCGGTAAAGAATTTTTTTTTTCTATTTTTGATAATAGCTTTTGGATTTTTTTCTTTATGTTCTTTTGCTTCTTCTTCGGTTTTCGCTTCAATTACTATTTCTATTTTCTTTGTTAAATAGTTTGAAAAGAATTTTCCATTATTCGGATTTAATCCCATGGTATTGATAATATTAAAATTTTTAGTAAGAAGAATGTTTTTATAGGTATTTGCTACCAAAGAATCTTTTGAATTTTCTTCGTAAAAGATAAGAGCAGTTTTGGGTTTGTGCAAGTAGTCAGCAACATAATGAGCGGTTTTAATAGATTGAGTGACCCCACTGGATTTAATCAAGTAAGAATAAGGGTTTTGTGTTATTTCTGCGTTGGTAGATAATGGATTTACGAGTATTTTTTCTTTAGCTAAGGTATATTCTGAAACAATTTTATAATGTTCTAAATAGAGAGGACCTATTAATACATTGGATTTTTCTATATCATGTGTGGAAAGAATATTTTTAATGGGATTGTTGTCATTTGCTTTTTTTGTATCATAAAAATGGACTTGTATTTTTTTGTTTTCTTTTGCGAGTGTTTCTTTTGCTAATGAAATTCCGCAGTATAAGCTATATGCGACATTGTTTATAGAATGTGTTTCGTCTTCTAACCCATTAAAAAGAAAGGGTAATAGGACAGATATATGAAAGTTTTCTTTTTTTTTTAAATTATTTTCTTTCCTAAAAGAACTTTGGTTTTGTGCTACATTAAATTTTTTTTCGATTGAGATGCGCAAGGTGTCTTTTAAGTTTAGCTTTGCGTAGAGACCCTTGGCAATAAGAGTATCTTTGGGATATTCTTGGTATATTTTTTTGAGATTTTCTACATTTTCATTTATAAAATATTTCTTTTTTAATTTTTTTACATCTTCTTGTAATAAAGTATCTTGGATTCTTTCCAAAAAAGGAATTCCTAAAACGTATTGTTTATTTTCAAAATAAAAATAACCAAGCCAATAATATATTTCTTCTTTTTTGTCCCAAGAAGGAAATTGTTTGAGTATTTCAAAAAGATACTCTATGCTTTGGTATTTTTTTTGAATTTTATCAGTTCCCTTGTATTTTCTTTGAATTTGAAAAGAAGAAAGAGCAGAATAAAAATAACAATACGGAAGAATAACAGAATCTTGTTTGGGTATTTGGTTGTTATTTTCTTTTATTATTTTTTGAAAAATATCAAAAGATGCGGGATAGTTTTCAGAATCAAAGTATTTTTTCCCTAATGTATAGTTATGATTTTCTTGTGAAAATCCTTTGTGAAAACAACAAATATAAAAACAAAAAATGAATGTAAAAAGATTTTTTTTGAAGTATGTCATAAAATGATATTGTCAGTATGTAGTATAAAATGTAAAATAGTTTTTTTCTACTTATTTTAAAAATAGAGAACAAAAAATGATGTTTTGATAAAAAAAAAAAGGAAAATTATTTTTTTACTCTCAAGAAAAAATTTTGTATGATTTGAAAGAATAATGCAAAAAACAGCAGGGTAAGCACACCAATAACATTATACCAAAGATAGCCAAGAGTGGTGCATTTATAAAGAATAATGACAAGTATTTGAGAAAGTATAGCTGCATAAAAAATAGCGTTCTTTTGGACATATTTGAGAAAAAAACCTGCTAAAAATACTCCAAGTATAATCGAATAAAATAAAGAACCGAGTATATTGACAGCTTCTATAAGGTTTTCTAAAAAATTTCCAAAAAGTGCAAAAGTAATAGCCACACCTCCCCAAAATATAGTGGTTATTTTGGATGTTTTTATGTAAAAGATATCGTTTTTTTCTTCTTTTTGAAAGAATAATCTTTTTACAAAATCAATAGTAGTAGTAGTTCCTAATGCATTCAATTCAGAAGAGCTGGAGGACATAGCAGCACAAAATATCACCGCTATTAAAAGACCTATTATCCCGTGTGGAAGATAAGAGAGTATAAAACTTAAAAAAATATAATCTGAATCCTTAATATATTTTTCTTTTTCTA
>JASGCU010000107.1 GCA_030053935.1 Chitinophagaceae bacterium | reverse complement strand
TGGATTATTTTTTGAGAATATCCAAGAGGGTAGGTCTTTCTTTGATTCTCCATTTGAAGTCTTCTAAATACATATTTTTTGGGGTAATAAGGTGAGGAGGGAAGAAGATGGACTCGGGGCGGATATAAAAAGATATATTATCTAAGTCGTTCTCTTGAAATCGTAATATCATATTACTACACAGAATAGAGTTCATTCCAGTGAGGGAAGAGTCGCTTTCATCTATCACAAAGTAAATGGTTTGCCCGTTTCCATTGACGTGGATGGTGTTGATATTACTATTGATGAAAAAGACTTCCATATCTTTCCCTTTCATTTGGTTAAAGTTGTTCAGGGAGTCCTGATTGATGACAAAAGATTTTTTTTTGATATACATTGTATTCAGTTGTCCATCGGCGATAGTCATTTCTATTGGTTCGCCTGTCATTTGATTATTTGCGTGCCACAGGACGGGGTCTTTGTAAAAAATGAGGAGGGAGTCGTTTCTCAAATAGAGGAGGGAGTCAGTTTTTCCTTGTACCGAATGGGAGAATATTTTTACGTTGTTATATGCAATAATTCGTTCTACGGAGTCATATTGTTTTTCGGTGGCTATTATGGTATCTGAGGATATATAGATGGTGTCTTTTTTGAGTATTTTTTTCATAATGGGGTTTCCGAATATTTTTGAGTATCCTTTGTTTTTCCAATAAAAAGCGGTGTCACCTGTAAGGGTGACGTTTTCATGTTTTGAGTTCATTTTTACATTTCCTGAGGCGGTGTAATGCTTGTTTTTTTTATCAAAAAACATATCTTTTGCTGCTATAAAATAGTCCTTTGTTTCAATGTTCCCGGTGATGAGAGAAGATTGTTCGGGGATAGTTTTAAATTCGCCTCCTTGGGAATATACACGGGTGCTGTCGTTATAAATGACTGTTGTTTTTCCGATAGTAATAGCAATTTTGGTGGTGGTATGATACAGGAGAGTGTCGGCGTATAATCTATATTGTGGGCTTGTGAGTTCTACGTTCCCTATAAATTTTGCGTGGTTTTGGGACGCATAAAAGTGTCCCGATTTGCTCACTAATGTGTTGATAGAATCTTGTAGTTTTCCGTTATGGAAGTAATGAGAGATGCGGTTTTTCATCTCGTGGTCTAAATGGTGAGTATATAATTTTTTATTCCCATTGATATAGACGACATTTTCTCTTATTTGCACGTTCTTTGTATTTCCATCATAGAAAAGTTTATTTCCTGTGATGGATATGGAGTCACCGTCTAATATTTTTACGTGTCCGTAGGCATTTATGATATTTTTTTGGGTGAAGAAAACAGCGGAGTCACAAAATATCTTTGTGTTTTCTTGGGAAAAGAGCACGTGATGTTTTAATTTTCTATAGTTTTCTCCGTTTAGTACGCCTGCTTCTAGGTCATCTGCTTGGTATTTCATTTTTTTTGCTTTGGGTTGAGCGAATGTTTGAAAAAACAAGAGGGAGAGAAGAGAGAAGAGAATGGTTGATGTTTTCATAGTGAGTGATGAGGGGTTAATGAAATTTTAAAAATGAAAAATAAATAAACGCTCATCATTACATCAGTGTGTTAATACTTCGTTTTTATGAGCGTCCAAGTTAAGGAGAATAAATAAAAGAATGGTAAACATACAAAAAGAAGAACCACCGTAGCTAAAGAAGGGGAGTGGGATACCTATCACGGGGAATAATCCTATGGTCATTGCGATATTAATAGAAAAATGGAAGAAAAGTATACAAGCGACCCCGTAGCCGTATATCTTTGAAAAGAGTAATTTTTGACGTTCTGCTATGTATAAAATTCTCAAAATAAATACTATAAAAAAGATAATCAGGGAGCTTGTGCCTATCCATCCGAATTCTTCGCCAATAATAGTAAAGATAAAATCGGTAGTTTGTGCGGGGACGAAGTTCAGCTGTGTCTGTGTTCCATTAAGAAACCCCTTTCCTAAAAAACCACCTGAGCCAATTGCTATTTTGGATTGTGTGACGTTCCATCCGATTCCTAAGGGGTCTGCTTGTGGATTTATTACTGACATAATTCTTTTTTGTTGGTACGGTTTTAATCGGTTCATAACAATATCTACGCTGGTTACTATCAGTATATAAAAAATGGAGATGCTTATAATATATACAATTTGTTTTTTTTTATTTTGCATGAGGGCAATAATAATAGTGGATACGATTATTATCAAAAAGATAAGAATAATACTATTTACAAAAAGAGGTATAATTAAAAAAAAGAGAGTAAGGAATCCAAAATAGAATAATCGGTGGTTGAACCCCAGTAAATACAATACGATGAGAAAAGACATAAAGACCATAGATGTGCCTGTATCTCCCTGTAAAATTATGAGCAATGCAGGCGTCAAAATAAGAGAGATGCTTATAATTTGCGTTTTTGTATCATTGATTTTTAGATTATAGGAAGAGAGGAATCTTGCGAGAGCAAGGAGAGTGGTGAGTTTAGCGAATTCTGATGGTTGGATACCTATGTTTCCGATGCGTATCCATGAGGTAGAGCCATTTATTGTAGCCCCTAATAGCAGAACGATTATGAGTGAAATAAGAGATAATAAATATGTATGGTATGCGAGGTTTTCAAACACTCTAAAATTCACTTTTGTCACTACAAAAGCTATAATGAGAGAGAAGAGAATCCAAATAAATTGTTTTAAGAATGTAGCGGATATTTCGAATAGGTTTTGGTCTGTATTTTCTCTAAAAGAGGCAGAATATACATTGAGGCATCCAATCACTACTAATATACAATATAATGTAAGGACTATGAGGTCAATCGATTCTTTTTTTGTTGTTGGATTTGTTATCATCTAAAAATTGTCCTTTTAAAACATAATTTTCTAAAAATAATTTTGCTTTTTCTTTTTTAAGGTATTTTTCTATTATAAGTCCTGATATGGATGCAGCTGCTCTTGCCCCTTCTCCTGCGTTTTCTACATATACTGATACTGCGATTTGCGGGGTATTTTTGGGAGCGAATGCTATAAAATTGGAGTGGCTGGGACTGTCTTTGTTTTGAATAGTGCCTGTTTTACCACAAACGTCTAACCCTATAATATTTGCTCTGAACCCGGTACCTTTTGCTACTACTAAACGCATTGCTTCTATGACAGTTCTAAAATGGGTAGAATCTACGAAAGTAGTATGTTTTGTGTGGTATTTTTCTAATGTATGTGTTTTTTGTGTGGGCTTTATAAGATGTGGGAGATAAAAATATCCTTTATTAGCTATAGTAGCAGCAAAATTAGCCATTTGTAAGGGGACAACTAAATTTTCTCCTTCCCCGATTGCTATTGAAAAGATATTAGAGAACTTCCATTCTCTATTATTATAGGCTTTATCATAAAAGGCGCTGTTGGGTATCATACCGCGTTTTTCATTTGGTAGATCTATTCCTAATGAGCTTCCAAATCCGAAATTTTTTGCATACCGAACCCAGTTTTCTAAACCTATCTTTGTTTGCTCATATCTATTTTTGGAATAAGCATTGTTATCATCATCGGTGATTATTTTTTTAAATACTTGAAAAAAATAGGGGTTACAGGAGTTGGTAATAGCCCCTGTGAGGTCTAATGTTTTTATGTGAGAATGGCATCCTATAAGGGTTTGATTACAGTAAAATGTGGTCTGAGGGGTAATAAGACCTTCTTGTAACCCGATAAGTGCTTGTAATATTTTAAAAACAGATCCGGGTCTATACATCGCCATCAGAGCTCGGTTAAATAATGGATAGAGAGTATCTTGTGAAAGAATTTGGTAATTATCACTAAAACTTTTGCCTGATAATGTTTTTGGAGAATAAGATGGAGCGGAAACCATTGCTAATATTTCACCTGTAGATGGCTCTATTGCAACAACGCTTCCAATTTTATTTTTCATGAGCTTTTCCGCATAATTTTGTAGATCAATATCTATTGTGGTAATTATATCCTCACCGGGAACGGGTGATTCATCGTGCTCCCCCTCATTAAAAGACCCGTTTTCTTCTCCGTGCACATCTACTATTTTATATTGTAATCCTTTTTTTCCTCTTAGTATTGATTCGTATTGCTGTTCTAAACCACTAATCCCTAAAAAATCTCCTAATTCGTAATAATGAGAAGTATCTTTTTGAAGTTGTCTTTTTCCTATTTTTCCAATATAACCCAAAACATTGGATAGATTTTCATATACATATCCTCTTTTTGTTTTTGCCTCAATAAAAAAGCCGGGGAAATTATAAAACTTTTCTTGTGTATATGCAAGGGTATCTTGCTCTATGAGGGATAATACAATGCTTGGTTTAAATGAAGAATAATCAGATGCTTCTTTTAGTCGTGCTATGAGGTATTCTTTTGGTATACGGAAAGTAGTACAAAAATTGTTCGTATCTAAAGCGGTCACCTCTTTGGGGATTACCATAATATTAAATATGGGTTCGTTATAAACTAATAATTTTTTGTTTCTATCATAAATAAGTCCTCTATAAGCATCTACAATATTTTTTTTAACGATATTATTATTTGCGGCGAGGGAATAACTACTATCTATGAGTTGAATATGAGTAATACGTCCAATAAGTATTATTCCAATAAGAATAATAAAACATTTTAAGAAAAATAAGTTATAATTATTCATAGTATATATCTATCTTTTTTTATATCCTATGAATAAAAAGAGAGAGGAATAAGCTATTCCCATGGTAAAAAGAGAGGATACTATGGATTGTATCAATATTTGTAAAAAATATCTTATACTTCCGTATTCTAAAGAAAAAACGACCACACAATATCCCAATATAAGAATACTTGAGTATGCTATAAAGAGAGCCCAGCTCAGATTTGGTGGGCATAAGGTGTATTCTTTTTGCGATAATTTACCTCTATCTATAGTAAAAAAGAATGGTAATCTCAGATATGATAAAAGCAAGCAAGCAAGGGCGTTTATTCCTAATGTATTATAAAATGTATCAACAAACAAACCTATTCCAAAAGATAAGATCATCACAATAGTGGTGTTTATTATGGGAGGAATGAGCAGAATGGGTATGATGAAGAGAAATATGGTAAATTCTTCTAATACCTGGTCAATCACAGTGAGTTGTACTGAAATGCAAAGAATGGTGCGTAATAAAAAATGTATGTATATTTTATGCATCTGTGATTGTTGATTATATATTGCTATATGAAGAATGCATGGTGTTAGTGATTTATTTTTTTTGTGTTTATGGTATCACTTTCAATAAGACCATCTTTTAGTCGGACTATCCTATGAGCATAAGCGGCAATGTCTTCCTCGTGGGTAACCATTATGATAGTATTTCCTTTTGAATGTAATTCTTCAAAGAGTGCCATAATACTATAAGAGGTTTTGGAATCTAAATTTCCTGTTGGCTCATCTGCCAAAATGATGCTGGGGTTATTCACTAAAGCTCTTGCGATAGCTACTCTTTGTCTTTGCCCTCCTGATAATTCGTTTGGTTTATGCTTTGCTCTATCTGCTAATCCTACCCCTTTGAGGGTAGTAAGTGCTATTTCTGTTCTTTCTGCTCTTCCTACACCGGCGTATACGAGGGGAAGGGCTACATTTTCTAATGCGGAAGCACGTGGAAGTAAGTTAAATGTTTGAAAAACAAATCCTATTTCTTTATTTCTAATTTCAGCAAGCTCATTTTCATCCATATCTGATACATCATTTCCGTTGAGTATATAGGTGCCACTGGTGGGGGTATCTAAACATCCTACTATGTTCATAAGTGTTGATTTTCCAGATCCTGATGGTCCCATAAACGCTACGTATTCTCCTTTTTTAATTTCTATACTGATGGATTTGAGAGCATGTATGGTTTCCTCTCCCATTATGTATTTTTTACTAATATCATTTGTTTTTATTACGAGATTCATTTTTTTTGGTGATTTAATTATACAGCAATCTTTTTTATTTTACTATTATGAAAGCACTTGTTCCTTCTACTTTTATATTATTTTCAATAATTTTTTCTTCTTCTAAAAAGTGTGTGTTTTCTACAATAACTTTCCATTTCCCTCCTGGTATAGGAATATGTTCTATTTCTTTGTTTCCGTTAAAAATCACTAATATTTCATCCCATGTATCACCAGATGTTTTTCCATGTTTTATAGTATATCCAATAATATTTTGTTTTGTGAATGAGAGAAAATGTAAGTTCTTTTTTATTGTTTCGGAATCGGTCATTCTCAAGGATGGGTGATTTTTTCTCATCTGTATGAGTTTTTTATAGTATTCAAATACATGTTGGTATGTTTTTTTTCTATCCCAATCTATTTGATTTATATTATCCGGGGATTTATAGGAATTAGATACTAATTGTTTAGTGCGTAAAAATTCTTCTCCTGCGAGCATAAAAGGTATTCCTTGTGATGTAAAAACAATTGTGTTTGCCAAAAGATCCATTTTTATACGAGAGGATTCATCTACTTCGGGAGCAGAGATAAGAATTTTATCCCATAGAGTATTATCATCATGGCAAGAAACATAATTAATGCATTGGTATGGTTCTAATGCCCATGCTTTTTTACTATTATTGACTTGGTTATAATGAACTTGATGGTGGTGTATTCCTCCTGCTATTCCAAATTTAATACTTTCTTCTAATCCTGTTTGCCCGCTGATAAATCCTTTTGCTTTATGGTCACTCCAATGTCCTTTCACTCCGTCCCGAAGTTCATCTGAAAATACAGAAATATTTTTCAATTTATAAGTATTGTTTTTTAAAGCACGGAGTGAATCGGGTAAGGGGCTTTCTCCTGCTGTCCATCCCTCTCCGTAGATAAGAATGTTAGGATTGATGGTACGAAGAGCGTCTGAAATCTCGTTCATTGTTATTATATCGTGTATTCCCATAAGGTCTATTCTAAAACCATCTATATGGTATTCTTTTGCCCAATAGACAAGTGACTCTATCATAAATTTTCTCATCATGTATCTTTCTGATGCTGTTTCATTTCCACACCCTGAAGCATTAGAATATGTTTTATCGGCTTTTTGTCTATAAAAATAACCGGGTACTGTTTGATTTAATACCGATTCTTCTGTTTTTCCCGTATGATTATATACCATATCCATAATAACACCTATTCCATT
>JASGCU010000106.1:5990-7357 GCA_030053935.1 Chitinophagaceae bacterium | reverse complement strand
TATTGTTAGGAATACTATTCATAGCAATAATAGTATGTACTCCCTTTCTATTTGGGGAGGAAGGGTGTGATGATGGTTTTCATGAAGTAGCAAATTCTGTGGATCAAAATATACAGAATGATGCTGATAATAATAGTAGTAATAGTAGCAAAGGAATAAGGTTAGGAAAAAAGAAAGAAAACTCTTCCACCGTTGTAAATATGCAGCAGGCGTATGAAAGCTTAGATCAAAAAGCAAATGGAGCTCTATCCCGCACTGCTTCCACAGTAAGGACTACTCACTATTATGTAAAGTTTAAGCCAAATACCGATGAGGATATGGAGAGATTAAAACAAGATACCATAATATCAAGTTTTTATTTCCCTTCCCTGTGGAATATGAAATAATAGGAGAAAAAGGAAATTACCGAGAACCTTCTGTTCCTGATAATAAACCCACATGGCATTATACCGCTGTGAGAGTTGATTATCAGTTTCCACCCAATATTCCATACGAGATATTAGAAGATCTCTATCTACCTAAAGAAGATGCAACATTAGGTTCTCAAAATAGCAGAAACAACGAAGATGATTCTTTTATACATGCTTTAGAGGATGAATCTATGTTCTTAACCAAAAATATTGCTATGACAGAAGCAACGGCAAACCAACGCCTTAACTGGACACTCCTACCACCTCCCTATAGACCAAGAGGATATATTAAAATGTGGGATGCAGAAAATAATTTGATAGGAATACAAGGAGTAGAAGTAAGAGCAGGTTATTGGTATTATTATAGCACAGGCATAACGAGTAGTGGAGGTAACTATGAATGCAATAATACTTTTAGATACGCAGTTCAATATTATTTGGATTGGGAAAAGTATCATTTTGCTATAGAACGAGATAATGGTTATCAGGTTGCTGCCTATTGGGGACTAGATCAAAAAGCCGATTGGAATCTGGTTATTAGTCGTGATACTGATGAAGAACAGTGGAAATATGGGGAAATGTACCGAGCGGCTTATAAACTGTATTATGGATATATAGTAGAAATGAATAGACCACCTGAAAACTGCCCTGTTTGTGACCAAATGGATATCCAATTAGAATAGAGCAACAACTGGTGGACTTGCACATACCTGGGATATGTTTTTCTGGAGACAGTGTTATATAGGTTATAATACAAGTTACCGCAATATCTATTATGCCACTGCTTATGAACTCGGTCATCATATACAGGTAGAACATACGGGATGGAGTGATATGGATAATTCAGAAGAATGTGTCAAAGAAAGCTTTGCAACTGGTATAGGATGGTATTTTACCGCTGAAGCCTACTCAAGAAGTTATGGAAATTCCAGTACTTATAGACGAGGAAACATTTTT
>JASGCU010000106.1:0-5890 GCA_030053935.1 Chitinophagaceae bacterium | reverse complement strand
TACTTATAGACGAGGAAACATTTTTGTAAATTATACAGATGTCGTTGCAAGGTTGGTAGAAGCAGGTGTCTCTATAAATATTACACGGCTTGGTATGAACTGATGCTCCTACTAACTGGGGGCAGTGGAGAGATGGAATTATTGCTCAAAGACCCGATTTAGAAAGTACTATACGAAGTATTTTTGCAGCTGATTACTGGATAGACAATTATCCTAATAGTAGTCCTGCTATTAGTTGTCCAAGATAAATAATATTATGTATGGGAAATACAGAAGAATGCACAAAGAGTTCTTCTGGTTTCCCATACTTTTTTTAATATGTAATAAAAAATATAAACCTAATAAACAAAAATATGAAAAACATATCTTTTAAAATTCTTTTTGTGTCTTTTCTTTCCTATATAGGGTAGTCATATAATGATTCATTTTGATGAAAACGTATCAATTTTTTTTAATTTAGTTTCGTAACGGTCTCGAAATGTATACTCCGTTGGGATAATATATTTTATTTTTACTAAATTGTAAAAAAATAATACATATAGTTAATTAATTTTCATTTAAAAATAAAAATAATAAAAAGATGTTCAAAAATATAAATTTTACACTACTGTGTGTAGTTATAGGAGTAAATATTTTTAGTTGTCGTACTCAAGAGAAAACAGAAGCATTTCAAGCATTTGATTTTTCTCATAGAGATACTACCGTAAATCCTGCAGATGATATATTTCAATATGTAAATGGGAAATGGTTAGAGAGAACGGAAATACCTGCTATTTACCCTGTATGGGGGGCTTTTTTAGAGATTCATGAAAATAATCAAGACATATTATCTTCGGTTATTAGATCTGCATCTAAAAATCCTGCCTATAAAGAAGGAAGTGACCAATGGAAAATAGGGCAATTTTATTCTATAGGTATGGATTCTATGCTTGTGGAAAAAAATGGAATACAGCCCATTAAGCCATTTTTAGAACAAATAGATGCTATAAGTGATAAAAATTCCCTTCAGAAAAGTATTGCGGAATTAAGAAAATATGGTGTTTATGCGTTCTTTGGAATCTATGGGTCTCCGGATGAAAAAAACACAAAAAATCAGGTTCCTTATCTTTTACAATGGGGAATGGGACTTCCTGATAGAGATTATTATCTAAAAACGGATGCTCAATCTTTAGATTTAAAAAATAAATACAAACAAATGGTCACGGAGATGCTTGTATTTACAGGGTATTCAGAGAAAGATGCTCAAAAAGGTTCAGAAGCTATTTTAAATATAGAAACAAAACTTGCAGAATCTAAATTAGATAAAGTGGAATTGAGAAATCCACAGCTTACCTATAACAAGATGACAATAGCAGGGCTTTCTGAACTGACCCCTTCTGTAAATTGGAATGTTTTTTTATCTGATGCAGGTTTACCTCAAATGGATAGTATCATTGTGAGTGAGCCAAAATTTATGAAAGCAATAGAAACTATCATAAATACTATTTCATTAAACGATATAAAATACTATTTAAAATGGCATACTATTAAATCTTACGCTCCTTATCTTCAAAAAGAGGTGGTAAATAGTAGTTTTCAATTTTATAGCAAAGAAATGAGAGGGACTCAACAAGTAAGACCTCGTTGGAAACGTGTTTTAGGGGAAGTGGATAACTCACTCGGTGAAGCACTCGGTAAATTATATGTAGATTCTGTATTTCCGCCTCAAGCAAAGAATAAAGCCCTTGCTATGGTAGAAAATATAAAAATGGCATTCGCAGAAAGAATAAAAAAACTTACATGGATGTCTGATACTACAAAAGAACAAGCTCTTAAAAAACTTTCTACCTTTACTGTAAAAATCGGATACCCTGATGAGTGGCGTAGTTATGCAAACTTAAAAATAGAAACCGATCCAGAAAAAACGTCTTATGCAGGAAATGTAATAAATGCGAGAAAATTTGATTATGATTTTGAACTTTCAAAAATAGGAAAACCAGTTGATAAAAAAGAATGGGGAATGACCCCTCACACCGTAAACGCTTATTACAACCCTGTATTCAATGAAATAGTATTCCCCGCAGGAATACTCCAACCTCCTTTTTATAACTATAAAGCAGATGAAGCAGTAAACTATGGAGGTATTGGTGCTATAATAGGGCATGAGATAAGTCATGGATTTGATGACCAGGGAAGCCAATACGATGCAGACGGAAATCTCAAAAACTGGTGGTCAAGTGCTGATAGAAAACGTTTTGAAACGCTCACTAAAAAATTAGTAAATCAATATAACTCTTATGAACCATTAGATAGTGTTTTTGTCAATGGTGCCTTTACCTTAGGAGAAAATATTGGAGATTTAGGAGGAATTGCTATGGCATACGATGGTCTTCAAAACTTTTTTAGGCAGACATCGCATCCTAAAGAAGTAGATGGTTTTACAGCAGAACAAAGATTTTTTATTTCATGGGCTACGTGTTGGAGAACAAAATACCGTGAACCATATCTAAAAAATCTTCTAATGACTGACCCTCATTCGCCTGCTCAGTATAGAGCAAATGGTCCCTTAGTAAATTTAGATCCTTTTTATACAGCGTTTGGTGTAAAAGAAGGAAATAAAATGTTCAAGCACGATACTGCTCGTATTAAAATATGGTAGCTGATAAAAAATAATAATACAATTCAAAAATACTGCACAAGAGAAAATAAAAGAGGGTAAACTTTCTAAAATCTTGTGCAGTATTTTTGTTTCTGACAATATATAATAAAAAAAGAGAGTACCCGAAAATTTCTTTGTATAAGAATATTTAATTTTAACTTTATTGATTGATAACCAAACAGTTACAAATTACAGGTATATCAAAAGTGATTTTTTGGGGGACTGTCCAAATTAAGATTATGGGTTTCTTTTAATTTTCTTCTATAGAGAGAATATTGAATAATTTTATCTATAAAATGAAAAGGTTTGTATCCACTCAGAGCCGCTTGGTGAAAAATACAAGTAGCAGGAGTCATACCCGGTAAAGAATTCACTTCTATAATAATAACTTTTATGTTATCATTTTGAATTTTCACAAAAGCATCGATTCTTGCATATCCTCTTAGGTTGAGTATTTGAGCTACTTTAAGCAGTTCTTTTTTGACGTGGGCAGTAAATTTTTGTTGCTGTTCGGTGTTTTCAGAAAATCTTGCAGGAGTAATATTTTTTCCTTCACCTGTTAAGAATTTTTCTTCTAATGAAAGAATATCACTTTGGGCTATTACTTCACTGGGAGCAAAAATATGAAATTCTTTTTTTCCATTTTTATGTAAAGTCAATAGTCCTCCCGTTATTTCTATACATTTTCCGTCATTATCTGTTTGTATAAGTTCTTCTGCCATAAAACAATCTTTTTGTGGGAAATCGGTAATGTTTTTGTTGGGCTGTAATATGGAATAAAGCTCTTTTGAGAACTCTTTATTGTTTCTAAAAATAAGATTGGCATAAGATTCTAATTGTTTTTTTATTTTAATTTTTATTACTCCCGTGCTGCATCCGTCATCTATGGGTTTTACTATGAAAGGGTAGGTAAGCGTTTGTTCTATTTGTCTTATAATTTTTGTTTTATTGCTGTTAGACATAATATCTTTTTTTGTGAATAATACATTTTTAGGGACATGTATTCCGTTTTCAGCAAGTATTTTGTTGGTTTCGTATTTATTTATGGTCTTACGAGAGGTAATAGAATCACTTCCGTTATAGGGGATTCGAACTTTTTCTAATTCTTTTTGGATAGTTCCGTCTTCTCCAGGTCTCCCGTGCAGTGCGATGAAAGCAAAATCTATTTTTTGTGATAATTCGGAGTAGCTTATTTTTTGTATTTTTTGTATGAAACCTGGTACGTATTTTTTGGTAATTTGTTGTGCTTCGTTCTTGATAATTTCTATAATAGGATGTTCTTCTTGGTTGTTGTTAGTAATTTTTTCTTGAATATCATCGGCATTATCTTTTAGAAGTATATGTATTGGTAGTATATAGAGTTCATGTTTAGATTCATTCCCTGTTAAAAATAGAGGTATGGGAGTGTATTTAGTAGAGGATGATAATTTTTCATATATGTTTCTTCCTGTTTCAACTGATATATGCCTTTCGGATGAATAACCTCCTAAAATAACTCCAACTCTTATTTTATTTTCTTGTGATTTTGGGGTTAAGATTTGAGTATCTAATTCGTCGAGTATTTTTTGGATTTTCTCTTTTGGTTTTCCTCCCTGAATTCGTACTTGAATGGAAGTTCGGATTATATAAGTTAAAAATTGTGAGGGGTTCATACCTATTTCAGCAGCTTGGTGAAAAAAGAAGGATGAGGGGAGCATTCCCGATGTAGTGTTAGGATCGTTCAGTATAACTTTACCATCTTCAGTATAGAACCCGTCTATTCTTGCATATACTTGGCAAAAAAGTGTTTGGTATAATCTTTCGCATTCTTTTCTTATTTTCTGTATTTGTTCAAAAGGTAAATTAATAGGTGTAGTTTTTCTGCTGATACCGGATAGATACTTTGCTCGGTAGTCAAATAGTGTACTCTCTTTTTTAATTTCAGTAGGAGGCAAAGCTATAGGTTTTCCTTTTTCGTCTTCTATAACAATACAAGAAAATTCTGTTCCTTGTATGAATTTTTCTATTATGACAAATTTTTCAGAGTATTCACTTACAAGGTTTACGGATACTTTGCTTGTATTAAGGAATTTTAACAGACGTTTTGGAGAATTTATTCGGATTTTATTATCTATGGTTATAGGTAACCCTATTCCATTTTTTATATCTATTATTTTTGCTATTTCTTTATTTTTAGATATTTCGGTAAGGTTTTTCCATTCGGTAGTATCTATTTTTTTTATAAAAAAACTTTGATTTATTTTTCTTATAAATTCTGCCATTATGACATTATTTACAACAGAAACCCCAATGGTAGAACCTTGATTTGGAGATTTTATTATAAATGGCAATCCCATATTTTGGATAATATTGTTTAAAAGATTTTTTTGTGCATTACTATTTTTTGCAAGCCAATCTTGCAGAGATATTATTTCATATTGAGGAACAGAAAAGCCACACTGTTCCATAATTTTTTTTTGATATATTTTATTGATAGAAAGTGCTGATGGAAAAATACCAGAACCTGAGTACGGGATACCGTACCATTCTAATATACCTTGTATAGTTCCGTCTTCACCAAATACTCCGTGTAATGTTAAAAAAGCAAAATCTATCATATTAGGAAGTTCGGAAATATCTATACGGTTTCCTACTGTTCTTGCAGCTTTGGATGTTATATAATAAGTATCTTCAAAAGATTCTATATAAAGAGGAAAATCTGTTTTCAATTTGGGAATAATGGAATGAGGAGGGTAAAAGTCCTGAATAGTTCCCTTATAGATATACTGCCAATCGAGTTCTATCAGATTGCCTAAACTATCAACAAATATGGGAATTGCTTCAAATAAATTTTTATCAAGATTATCATACACTGTTCTTCCTCCCGCAAACGAAATCTCTCGCTCCCTAGACCGCCCTCCAAAAAAAATGCCTACTTTTATCATCTTATAATTTTAATACAATAATGAGTTATAAATGTTTAATGTAATATTATCTATTTTTTAGCAAAAATAATTTATTTTTAGAATATTTGTGACTATGTAGCTACTTTTTTTTACCTATATAGAATAAAAATTGTATTTTATTGCATTACTCTCATAAAATAGTTTGATCCACTCCGAAAAATTCTTTTTACAGAAACATTACATGTTAAACCTATTGATAATCAAATTTTACAAAATTCTAAATGTATCAAAAATGACCTTTCTGGGTGGACCTTTATGTTATTATTTTATTTTTTCACCAGTCTAAATACTATTAAGAGCGTATTTC
>JASGCU010000105.1:4332-7377 GCA_030053935.1 Chitinophagaceae bacterium | reverse complement strand
TTGTAAAATAGGTGCTTTATAGGAATAGAGAAAAGCTAATTTTGACATTAGATTTTTATGAGCATGTGTGTATGGGATACAGCGGTCTATGAGCAACATTATTTCTTTGTATTTTTGTATGGTATAGCCCTGTTCTATGGTAAATAAGAATCTGTCTATATTTGCATTGGTAACCTCTTTTTGAGAGTATTCTTGAAACAGAGTTTCAAATTCTCTGTATGTTTCGTGTTCGGTAAAATCAGGAGTTTGGGAAATGGTATAGTATTTTTCTTCATAGTCCTGAAAAAAATACTGAAATCTGCTTGCCAACCAAACGTCAGAAGCCGCTCGAGGAATATAATCATACATTTCCTTATCTACCAAAAAAAACATGGTGAGATTATTTTTAATGATGATGCTCCGAGAGAAGCTGAGCTGCACTCCTAATTCTG
The DNA here is from genome assembly GCA_030053935.1 of Chitinophagaceae bacterium. Classification (NCBI taxonomy): domain Bacteria; kingdom Pseudomonadati; phylum Bacteroidota; class Chitinophagia; order Chitinophagales; family Chitinophagaceae; species Chitinophagaceae bacterium. Next base: position 6,946 of record JASGCU010000105.1, on the reverse strand, counting down.
TTGCCCCTACTTGGGCAAAGGTATATTTTTTTATATGGGTGAGGTCTATGATGGAATGTTGTTTGATATCCCGTATTTGGTCTTGCACCAACAACACATCTTCCCCCAAATCTTTATAAACTATATCGGGAAGCTTTTCTTGGAGAAAAGCGATGATAAGTTTTTTTAAACTCTCTGTTTCTACTCCTAAAAAAGCATACAAAAAACCATTCTGTTGGGGCAGATTTAAAATGACGACTAATCTTTCTAATTCTTGTCTCTCCTTGAGAGGAATTTTATCCAATATCCCACTTATCGAGTCCATAGATATAAGGTTTTAAGATAGGGTTAATAAAATAAACGGACTTTTGCCCATTATTTACTATAAAAAAGTTGTTGAGGAGATGGTCATTAAATTTTGCTATCTCTTTTTCTGAAGCATCTTTTAGAAATGTTTCTTTATCAAAAGTTTCTTTGGCTTGGTCCAACTCTTTTAAAAAACTCATGGGAAATCCATTAAAGGACAAATACAGAGCATTAGGGGATATAATACTATTGAGAGCTTTCAAAATATCCTCTCGGATAATGTGTTGGGCATTGGGATTTCGGACAGAGGCAGCAATGATGGACTCATAGATAATCTTATTAAACTGTCCCAAATTTCCTCCCGAATTTACAATAATGATATCCAAGAGGTCTTCGCTTTGCAGAAACTGAAAAGAAGGATCTATTCTTTTGTAAAAAATTTCTTTCATCAGTTCTCTATTTTTTTTATACTTTTCTTTCTCTGTCTCGGAAGGGTTATTTTTAGATAAAACATTGAGAGCGACCACATTATTATTGAGACGGACCCCTATCAGAGTAGCTAAAATGGGAGTAACGATTATCTTTTTCAGGGGGATTTTGTTGAGTATATTCATATTTCCAAAAACGTTTTTAATGGAGGTCGGGTTAACGTTTTTTTCTAATTCATCAATGAGGATGAGAATATCTTTGTCGGGTTCATATTGTAATCTGATCTCCTTATATTTGGAAACAATATCTCTAAAATAATTTTCAAATTCCCTTTCACGGTTTACAAATCTATGTTTAAAAAGGGTTCTTACTGTATGATCAAGAGCAACTTCAATAATTTTATTGGGGATGATCTTTATCACATCTTGCAGAAGATCTACAGTCATATTTTCGTCTTTGGAAAACTTTTTTTGAGCATCCCCATCTTTATAAAAATTTTGCAAATTACTACCTATAATATCATAGAGAGCATTGTTGTTAAAATCCCGTTTTATTTCCGCCGCTAATTCCAGAGCCACAGCAAAACAAACATCATACACATTCAAATTTTCGGAGGTAATTTTTACGTGATTATCTATGACAATTTTTGTTACTACATATTTGTCTTGAATTTCCTTTTCCAACAATAAAAAATTCAGAAAGCTGGTTTTTCCTGTTTCTATTTGTCCTGATAATAAAATGGACAAATCGTCAGGAGCAGGAAGTGTAAGTTTGTGTATGAGTGTACGTTTCAACTCCTCATATAACTCCACATAAAATTCCTTTGTGGATTCATCTAATTCTTTAATCTTTATAAAGTTTTCGCATGCATCTCTTATATTGGTAGCGGGTTTAAATTTTTTAATCGGTATAGCCATATATATTGTATATTTTTCGTATATTTTTAAAATGTTTTTGAATAATAATTATGAGAATATATAATCGATAATAATAAGGATGGTTCTAAAAATTGATTTTTTCAAAAAAAATGATGCAGTTTTTAGGATTTGAATTTTTAGAACCCACTCAATACATAATAACACAATGATATATTTTTTCGCTTTTGCTTCTATTATAATTGTAAACCTAATCACTTTTTATATTTTTTTTCATCAATAAAAGTAAAAAACGACCATACTTATAAACATTAATAAAAACTGATTTCAAATTTACTCGAGTTTGTTTCAAAAACCAAAATGTACTTTCAAATTATTCTATAGTTATTGTTTAGTATGGTGGGTTCTAAAAATTGATTTCTTCAAAAAAAATGATACAGTTTTTAGTATTTGAATTTTTAGAACCCCTCTACAATACTTTTAAAGACAACCCTTTTGACGCAAAGGAACTGGAAACCGAAATAACAAAGCTCATGCAAGACGTAGATAATAAAAAAGACATTTACTATTATGTTTTAACGAGAGAAGAGAAGCATTTAAACATTCGTGCTTTCAGCTATAAACAAAAGCGAGAAGCTTATGATAAACAAAAAGGAATTTATGCTGTTTGCCAAAAACCTTTTAAAATAGAATATATGGAAGCAGACCATATAATTCCTTGGAAAAAAGGTGGGCAAACAATAGCATCGAATTGCCAAATGCTCTGCCAAAAAGACAACAGCATGAAAGATAGTAAGTGAAAGAATAACAAAGAAATAGCCAAGGATAGAAAGCATGGTTCTATTCATTGGATTATTTAACTAAAACACTATCATTGGATATGGGAGTATAAAAAAAAACACGCTTTCAAACGTGTTTTTTGTCTCGATATATAACTCTTTTTTCTTCGTGGTTATCTCATATTTCCATGTTACCAATCACCGCTGGATCCACCACCACCGAATCCACCACCACCGAATCCACCA
>JASGCU010000105.1:0-4232 GCA_030053935.1 Chitinophagaceae bacterium | reverse complement strand
ATCCACCACCACCGAATCCACCACCACCGAATCCACCAAAATCACTCCCTCCAAATAAGCCACTTCCTTTGCTAAAATCTCCAAATCCTGTTCCTCGTCTTCCTAATTGATTCATCATCATTAAAGTAGCAAGAGTTCCCATTCCATGAGAAGATACGTGAGAGCTTCTATTCCCGAATAATTTAATAAGGAGAACTAATACAATCAAGATGGGAAATATATAAGGCACTATGTTTTTTTTAGATATTTTTTTTGCTTCCCCTTTGAATGTTCCTGAGGTCGCTTGTATAATGGCATCTGTGGATATGTCTATTCCTTCAAAGTATCTTTTTTCTCTAAAATAGGGCTTTGCGTATTCGGAAACGATTCGTTTTGCAAGAGCATCGGTAAGAAATCCTTCTAATCCATACCCTACGGCAATTGCCATTTTTTTATCTTCCACTGCTATAAGAAATAGGACACCATTATCTTTTCCTTTTTTTCCTATGCCCCATGCATGAGCCATTTCGGTAGCGTATAGTTGTGTATCATCGCCATTGGTAGTGGATATTATAGCTATAGATATTTCATTAGAAGTAGTATCATTAAATTTTCGGAGTTTATTTTCCAAATAGAGAAATTCTTCAGATGATAATAACTGCACATAATCATTTACTATGCGAGGAGGAGAGATGGGTTCGGGGAACTTTTGGGCAGTTGTTATTTGAAAATGGAGCAATAATATGGTTATGAAAAATATTTTCTTGCTAATTGTGTTCAAAAGATATTTCATCGGATAATTCGTTTACATCATTGGATTTATAAGGAAAATGTTTTTTTAATTGTAATCCCGCAGTTTTAATACCGAGTTCTATTCCCTGTATAAAGCTTCCCTGCTTGAAGTCATGCTGCATTTGTTGCTTGATAGTATCCCAAAAGTTTTCAGGAACATTTGCATTTATACCCTTGTCACCTACAATAGCAAACTTTTTATCTTTTATTGCAATATAAAACAGAACCCCATTACGGAGTTCTGTTTTGTGCATTTTGAGTTGGGCGAATATTTGGGCTGCCCTATCTAAGGTTTCTATTTTACAGTGGTTCTCTATATGAACCCTTATTTCTCCCGAAGTTTCTTTTTCAGCTTCTTTGATAGCTGATAGGATTTTTTCTTTTTCTTCTGTTTTTAATATATCAGGGGTTATGTTCATACAAGTTTTTACAGGTTAAAATTTTACTTCGGGTGCTTTTTCACTCCCTGCACTTGCTTCAAAATATCCTTTTTTCTCAAAATCAAACCAAGAAGCAGTGAGGTTATTAGGAAACTTTCGAATATATGTGTTGTAATCTTGAACTGTTTCATTAAATCTTTTTCTCTCTATGGTTATTCTATTTTCAGTGCCTTCTAACTGTGCTTGAAGTTCTAAAAAGTTTTGATTTGCTTTCAAATCAGGATATTTCTCTACCGATACCAAAAGCCGAGATAAAGCCCCTCCTAATTCATCTTGTGCGGATTGGAATTGTTTTATTTTTTCAGGGCTTAAATCACCTGCATTAATAGTAGTAGAAGTTGCTTTAGAGCGTGCTTCTATAACTTTTGTGAGCGTCTCTTGTTCAAAATTTGCATATCCTTTTACAGTATTCACTAAATTAGGGATGAGATCCGCTCTTCTTTGATACACATTCTCTACTTGTGCCCATTGGGCAGTAATAGATTCTTGTTTGGTCACCATATCGTTATAGCCACAAGAAGAGGTATTGATAATGATAACCAGCAATATGAAAAAATATAAACTACGTTTTTGCATTTTTTTTATTTTAATTTTATAAGGTATATGATTATTATTTTAATAAAAAACATTGTCACCAATGTGTATTTTTTATATTAGTCAAAAAATAAACATTATTATATTTTTACAAACTATTGTATTATAATAATAGATATTTTTCTTTTCTTTTTAATAAAACCGCAGTAACAAAATAAATAACAATTATTTAAATAATATGGAAAAACCAATATTAAAAATATCAAGTATATGGAATATGAGTTTAGGATTTTTGGGAATCCAGTTTGGATTTGCTCTTCAGAATGTAAATGGGAGTAGAATATTACAGACCTTTGGAGCAGACGCGGAACATCTTTCTTATTTTTGGTTAGCTGCTCCTATAACGGGTTTAATAGTGCAGCCTTTAGTAGGGCATTTTAGTGATAAAACATGGAATAGATTGGGAAGGAGGCGACCTTATTTTTTAGGAGGTGCTATCTTATCCTCTGCCGCACTTATTTTATTACCTAATTCTTCGGGACTTGTTGCTTTTCTTCCTCCGTTATTAGTGGGAGCGGGTTTATTAATGCTTATGGATGCTTCTTTTAATATATCTATGGAGCCATTCCGAGCTTTGGTAGCGGATATGCTTCCTGATAAACAAAGGACTCATGGATTTGCAATACAAACTTGTCTTATCGGAATAGGTGCTGTTCTCGGTTCTTCTCTTCCTTATATTTTAGCAGAAATGTTTTCTATTTCTAAAACAGCAGAGTCGGGATTAGTTCCTGATAATGTGCTTTTTTCGTTTTACGTAGGAGCATTTATTTTTATGGGAACTATTATATGGACGGTATATTCCACAAAAGAATATCCACCGCATATCTATAGAGAATTTGATAGCAAAACAGAACCCGCCACTTCTCGAGGAATTATTCAGATATTTATAGACCTTGCTCACATTCCTAAAACGATGAAACAAATAGGAGTAGTGCAGTTCTTTTCTTGGTGTGCTTTATTTCTTATGTGGGTGTATATGACCCCTGTTATTGCACAACATGTGTATGGTCTCCCCGCAGATGACAGAAGCTCAGCAATATATAACGAAGCAGCCAATTGGGTAGGAATAATGTTTGGTACCTATAACGCAATATCTGCTCTGGTAGCTCTTTTCATACCGTTTATCGCAAAAAAAATAGGAAAAAAAGGAACGCACTCTCTCTCCCTCTTTATTGGTGGGATAGGGATTCTCTCTCTTTTTTTCATAAAGAATCCAAATCTTTTATTAGCAAGCATGTTTTGTGTAGGATTTGCATGGGCAAGTATCTTATCTATGCCGTATTCTTTGTTAGCTGGTGCTATTCCTCATCATAAAATGGGAATTTTTATGGGAATTTTTAATTTTTTTATTGTCGTTCCACAAATAGTTATTGGTCTGATGGGAGGATGGATTCTCTCTCTTGTTCATAACCAGGTTATCTATTTATTAATACTTTCGGGAGTTTGTTTTCTCATTGCCTCCTGTTCTGTGTTTTTTATTCAAGAAAAAAAAGAAATATAAAAAAAATAAGATGGCTCTTATAAAATCAGTAAAGGGTATTTACCCCAAGATGGGAATTGGCTGTTGGTTAGCAGAAAATTGTACCATAGTGGGTGAGGTAGAGATGGGGAATAATTGCAGTGTTTGGTTTAACGCTGTAATAAGAGGAGATGTAAATAGCATAGTTATAGGCGATAATACCAATATCCAAGACGGAGCAATAATCCACTGCACCTATCAAAAATATAAAACTATTATCGGCAGTAATGTTTCTATAGGGCATAATGCTATTGTGCATGGATGCACTTTGGAAGATAATTTGCTCATCGGTATGGGAGCAATAGTTATGGATGGTGCAATAGTACAAAAAGAATCTATTGTGGCTGCGGGAGCAGTAGTTTTAGAAAATACAGTGGTAGAAAGTGGTTATATCTATGCGGGTGTTCCTGCAAAAAAAATAAAACCTATAGACGAAGAACTGAAAAAGATATTTAATAGGTTGGCAAAGAACTACATAATGTATGCAAAATGGTTTGAATAGCAATGGACTCATTATATTTGCTTCTCTTATGCAAACATTATATTCAAAATGATACCATCTCTCACTGAGATGTCTATTTTATTTATTTCGTTCATTATCCTATCCGTTTCTGATAATGCTACAATGATTTTTTGATAGTGCAAAATGTCCTCAAATTCTAGTTTTCTTTCCTTTCTGTCTTTCAGCCATTTTGTGCTGGCTGATACCCGCCAATATTTAAAAGTTCCAAACCACTTCGGGAACATTGGCAAAATATTGGGCATCGTTTATGTAAACCCTCCCAAGGTAATGAGAAGTAGAAACGAAGTGTGGTTTTACAACCGTATTATTGCCATCTACGGGATATTGGGTCTGACCAAAAAGGTTTCAGTGAAATTTTATTAAAGGAGTAATCGTTATTTTAATT
>JASGCU010000104.1 GCA_030053935.1 Chitinophagaceae bacterium | reverse complement strand
TATCTTTTTAGAAGAAACAGTACATCTGCAAACATAAATATCTTTTCCTATAGGAATAATACTCTCATTAACAACCATTTAAAAATCCGTATAATTTAAATGCCATTTTACGCTTGTTTGTGCTTTTCGTTCGTTGCTTTTTTTAATGGCACATAATTTTTTTTATTTTAAAAGTTAACAAATGACTAAGGTTTTCAATTTGATTTCAAGACATTTGCAAACTGCTCAAAAAAATATTTTGTAAACTCTGTGAGATAATCAATTATAAAACTAAATCCACCATTTCAATCGTGGATTTAGTTTTTAGAAATGCCATCTCCTATTCTCTTTTTTTATTGTGGGTGATAAAGTTTTCTAATTCTTTGAGAGTGATTTTTCCTTCGTAATATGCTCTATTAAAAATAATTCCATATACTCCTAAATCTTGGAGTTTTTTTATATCATCTATATTCCTTATCCCTCCGCTTGCGATGAGACAGATATCTGGAAATTTTTCTAAAATACTTTTATAAAGAACAAAGTTAGGACCGTCAAATAAACCATCTCTATTGATATCTGTAGTTTTTAGAAATTTTAATCCTCGGTCATAATAGTACTGTATATGGTCAAATAAATGTATTTTAGTTTCTTTGAGCCACCCGCCTACTTTTATAAAATTATTATCAGTATCGGCGGCTAACACAATTTTATTCCTTCCGTGAGACATCATCCAATTATGAAAAAGTTCTTTGTCATAAACCGCAATGGTGGCACAGGTTACGCTTTCCGCCCCAAGTTCAAATGCTTTTAGAATATCGGCTTCTTTATGCATCCCTCCGGAATAATTTACTTTTAAAGAAGTATGCCCTTTTACAGCTTTCAAAATATGCATATTGATAGGTTTTCCTTCTTTGGATCCGTCCAAATCAACCAAATGTAAATAGGTTATCCCAATATCCTCAAACCGTCTCGCCGCATCTAATGGGGATTCTGTATGCGTAGTATCTATTGAATAATCTCCTTTTTTAAGACGGACTGCATTTCCGCCCACAACTGTAATAGATGGTAATAAATATATCATTGTTTATGAGTAAAGTATAAATTGTGTAAGTAAATTATAAATAAAAAAAATAATTTTTATGGACGTAATCCACTATTGTTTTTCAATAGTAAATAATTTCCTTTTAATCCTTGTATTTTTTAATAGAAAAATAAACATAGGATATTCTACATTTTTTATCTATTGAAGTTTTTTTTGCATAGTTTTGATATTTTGTTTGTATTAATATATTAAAAAAAGTAATTTAGTGAAAAATATAAAATATTTTTTTACTTGCACAGAAGTATAAATTATTACATTAATTTTTCAAAACAAATAATTAAAAAATGAATCAAAAGAACACAATATTTTTTTGCATATCTCTTGTATTTTTATGGGGGATAACAAATCAAGAAAGCTACTCACAAAAACCAAAGCATTATAACGAAGCAGATATTCGTCTGATGTTAAAAAAATTACCCGTTGCGGCTTCTGTTTTATATATAGCAGCCCATCCCGATGATGAAAATACACAGCTTATTGCATACTTTGCAAATGAAAAAATGTATAGAACCGCTTATCTTTCTTGCACGCGAGGAGATGGAGGGCAAAATCTTATTGGCTCTGATATAGGAGAAAAATTAGGAGTTATAAGAACAAGTGAATTGGGAGAAGCGAGAAAAATAGACGGGGGAGAGCAATTTTTTACAAGAGCTATTGATTTTGGTTATAGCAAACAACCAAATGAAACTTTCACCAAATGGGATAGACAAGAAGTTTTGTCAGATATCGTTTGGGTAATAAGAAAATTTAGACCTGATGTAATAATAACAAGATTTGCATTAGAAACGGGTTTTACCCATGGCCACCATACAGCATCTGCAATGTTAGCAAACGAAGCATTTAAAATAGCAGGAGATGCTGATAAGTTCCCTGAGCAACTTCAATATGTAGAACCTTGGAAACCAACACATATTTTTTGGAATACATCCACATGGTTTTATCAAAGTAGAGGACAAAAAATGGATACAACGGGTCTTATAAAAATAGAAGTAGGCGAATATAGTAAGATATTAGGTCTTTCCTATACAGAAATAGCCGCAAACAGCAGAAGTATGCACAAAACACAAGGATTTGGAGAAACTGCTATACGAGGGAGAGACATAGAGTATCTCAAGCAATGGGATGTTCCGTTGGTTCAAAAAGATATTATGGAAGATATAGAGACATCCCTCAAAAGAGTAAGTGGAACCGAGAAAGTTTTATATTTTATGAATAATGCACTTTCTCAATATAATCCCGAAAATCCTATTTCTATTCTCCCGCACCTCTTAGATGCCTATAGAGAATTAGAAAATGTATCCGATATATTTTGGAAAACTATAAAACAGAAAGAAATCAAAACTATTATTACGGCTATCACAGGTCTTTTTTATGAAATAAAAACAAATACATATTCTATTTCCCATGAAGATACCCTAAGAATCAGTTTTGAAGCACTCAATAGATCGGAAGCGAATATCGTCCTCACAGAAGTATCCATCCCTTCTCTTGGAGAAAAAATAAAAGTAAATCAACCGCTTTTTTATAACATCCCATATACAAAAGAAAAAGTATATAACTTCCCGAGTACAGTACCCTATACACATCCGTATTGGTTAAAAAAAGAAGGAACTTTGGGAATGTCAAAAGTAGATGAACAACTTATGCGGAGTCGACCTGAAAGTGAACCTATAACTTGCACTTTTTCATTCATAGTCGGCGGATTAGACATTACATTAGAAACAAATCTTGTATTTAAAAAAAATGACCCTGTAAAAGGAGAGGTTTATAAACCCCTCGCTGTTACCCCCCCTGCTTTTGTGTCCTTAAAAAATAAAATATATCTTTTTGAGGATATAGAAAAACCAAAAACGATAGAGGTAACCGTAATAGCAGGTAAAAATAATATAAAAGGACAAGTCCAATTAAATGTCCCCAGTGGATGGAAAGTAACCCCTGCCTCATACCCATTAGAATTAGAAGAAAAATATCAAGAAAAAATATTTTCTTTTAAAGTCACTTGTCCAAAAAATAATACTTCGGGAGAAATGGTAGCAGAAGTTTTAACGGGAGGAAATCTTTATAATAATAGTTATATAGAATTGCAATACCCCCATATACCTGTCCAAACACTCGTTCCCATTTGTAAAGCAAAAATAGTAAAATTAGATATAAAAAAAACAAAAAACGAAGAGTTTACAATTGGGTATATAATGGGAGCGGGAGATGAAGTACCTACCTGTTTAGAACAAATAGGGTATAAGGTAGAAATTATACCAGGGCATTCCCTTTCTCAAACAAATTTACAGCAATACGATGCTATTATATTAGGAATTCGTGCTTTTAATACAGTAAAAGAACTCCGATTTGAAACAAAAAATCTTTTTGATTACGTGGAAAAAGGAGGTAATTTGATAGTGCAATATTTTACAAATAATGAGTTGCTCGTCAAAGGTGTTTCCCCGTACAATTTAGAAATAGGGAGAGGAAGAGTTGCTGTGGAAGAATCTCCTATGGTTTTTTTAGATCCACATAATCCTCTTTTTCAATTTCCTAATAAAATAGGTGCAGAGGATTTTCAAGGATGGGTACAAGAAAGAGGTCTTTACTTTGCAAAATCATGGGATAAAAAATTTACCCCTCTTTTATCTTCTCAGGATACAGGTGAAGATCCACAAAAAGGAATACTCTTAGTTGCAAAATACGGAAAAGGACATTACATATATACGGGTTTGTCATTTTTTCGGCAGCTTCCCGCTGGGGTTCCCGGTGCATATAAACTCTTAGTAAATATTATTTCCGTAGGAGGAAAAAAATAATTTGCATTTGTATAATGTCTCAAAAAAACATTGTACAATACTGACATTATGTCCTATAAAAACTTGGCATTGATTTTGCACTATGTTTAATATATTCAGTATAATTTAATTAAATATTTATTTAAAACTTAAAACTAATGAAATTTTTTGTAGTAAGTATATTATGTTTGTTTTTTGGAGCAGTAAATGCTCAAATAAGAACACCACAACCAAGTCCCGGTGCTAAATTAACTCAGACAATAGGTCTTGCCACTTTCAGTGTAGAGTATTCTCGACCTGGGGTAAAGGGAAGAACTATTTTTGGAGGAGAAGTAGTTCCTTTTGGAAGTGTGTGGAGAACAGGAGCAAATGCACCTACATCTCTTTCTTTTGATAGAGATATAGTTATAGAAGGAATCCCTGCCAAAGCAGGAAAATATATTATAACATCTATTGTTAATCAAGACAATTGGACTGTGCGATTTGTGGGAGAAAAAAATGATACTCTCAAAGTTGTTGTTCCTGTAATAAAATATGGAATAAAAACAGAAACCTTCACTATCCAGTTTGCAAACATACAAAACAGTGGTGCAGATCTCCAATTTATATGGGATGAAACATTAGTAAATTTAAACATACAGTTGTCAACAGATGCAGAAGTAATGGCATCTATAGATAAATTTAAGGCAAGTCCTGAGTCATCCCTTGCTCAAACCTATTATGATGCAGCAAGTTATTATTTTGCTAATGGAAAAGATAAAGTACAAGCATTAGCATGGGTAGATAAAGCATTAGCAATAGATGGAAATCGTTTCTGGGTGCATAGAACCCGAGCTCTTATTTTAGCGGATTTAGGTAGATATGCTGACGCAATAGAAGCAGCGAAGGTAAGTCATGCAAAAGCAAAAGAAGCTAAAAATGATGAATATGTAAGAATGAATGAAAAAAGTATCGGTGAATGGACTCCAAAAGCAGTTCCTACACCTGATCCAAAACCGAAGAAGAAATAACATATTCTGTTCTCTTCTACATTAAATTGAAATAACCCATACAGTTTTGTGCTGTATGGGTTATTTATTTTTTAACTTCTCTTTAAACTTCTAACAATAAACGAGTAGGGTCTTCCAAAAGTTGCTTTACTCTGACTAAAAAACTAACAGATTCTCTTCCATCAATAATTCTATGGTCGTATGAGAGTGCAACATACATCATGGGACGAGCCACTATTTCTTTACTATAAGGACAAACAACGGGTCTTTCTACAATGTTATGCATTCCTAATATAGCAGATTGAGGTCCATTGATAATAGGAGTAGACATAAGTGAGCCAAATATTCCTCCATTTGTGATAGTAAAAGTTCCTCCCGTCATTTCTTCAATAGATAATTTGTTTTCACGAGCTTTTTGAGCGAGTTGTAAAATTTCTTTTTCTATTTGTGAAAAAGAAAGAATATCTGCGTTCCTTATCACAGGCACAACAAGCCCTTTCGGAGCAGATACAGCGATAGAAATATCACAAAAATCATTGTATATTATCTCATCTCCATCTATTTGTGCATTTACAGCGGGGTATTCTTTGAGTGCCGCACATACTGCTTTGGTAAAAAAAGACATAAAACCTAATCCTACATCATACTTCTCTTTAAAAGCATCTTTATACTCTTTTCGTATGTCCATAATAGGTTTCATATTTATTTCATTAAAGGTAGTAAGCATAGCTGTTTCGTTTTTAACTGCTACTAATCTTCTTGATATAGTTTTTCGCAGGGAAGACATCTTTTCTCTTCTTTGCTCTCTTGTTGTATTTGATGGGGTCGCTTGGACAGTTGCCGGAGTGCTTGCTTTTGTCATAGTACTGACAGCATCTTCTTTTGTTATTCTACCTCCGATACCTGTTCCTTTTATGGTGGATGGCTGTATCCCTTTTTCTGCTAATATCTTATGGGCGGCAGGCGAAGGATGTCCTATTATAGAGGAATTATTGGAGGGAACTTCTTCTTTTTTAGGATTTTTAGAAGGAGTAGGTATTGCTGTTGTTGAGGTTTGATTCGAAGCAAAAGAAGTATCTATTTGACAAACTAATGCTCCTATTTCTAAAGATATTCCTGCTTCTGCTTTTATAATACATTTTCCGGAATGGGACGCCGTTATCTCAAATGTCGCTTTATCAGATTCTATTTCTGCTACTATTTGATCTATTTTAACCATGTCTCCGTCTTTTACAAGCCATTTTGATATAGTGACCTCACTGATAGATTCGCCTACTACGGGGATTTTTATGTCTACTATTTGTGATTGTGTTTTTTGTGTTTCTTGCATTTTGAGTAAGTTATAATGATGTTTTATAATATTTTAATGGAATGATAATAATACATAAAAGTAATAAAAAATAGATAATTACAAGTATTTTCTTATAAGAATGAAAAGATTTTTTTAATTATATACAAAAACCATGCATTACACCATTAGAAGTATCGGAAGAAGCCCCTGTTACGTTTTTCAAAGCATTGGGAATATTCATATATCTTAAGAATCCTAAAAAAGCAAAAATTATGGCTTCTTTATAGTCTATGATTTGTTTGTCGGGTTTTTCAAAAACGTTCTCCCCTTTTCCAACTCTATTGAGTTCTTGGAACAAAAAAGTATTATGGGTTCCTCCGCCAGTCACCAATATATTCACCTTTTCTTGGGTTTTATAGGTGTTTACATCTTTATTTATCTGCTCTGCAATATGAACAGCAAAAGTTCGCATCAAATTTTCTATAGTATACTGAGAAGTATCCAAAAAAGGATGTATATACTGCAAAAACCACTCTACTCCTAAACTTTTAGGATATTTTTTTTGAAAAAAAGGAAGAGAATTTATTTGTGAAATAAGGGTTTTAATCACAACCCCTTGCTCTGCAATATGCCCATCTCTATCAAATTGCTCCCCTTTCTTTTCTGCCAAAGCATTGAGCACCATATTACACACCGTAGAGTCAAATGCAATGAGAGCTTCGTTATGAAAAGATAGATTAGCAATCCCCCCTAAATTAAGAAATATCGTATGCTCAGGGAAAAGATATCTTTCTCCCATAGGAACGAGAGGTGCTCCCTGCCCTCCGATGAGAACGTCTCCAATTCTAAAATTACATATAGTCGGAATGTGCGTGCTTATCCAAATTGCCTCCCCATTTCCTATTTGAAGAGTCAATTTTTTGACAGGTTGATGAAAAACAGTATGTCCATGCGAACTAATAAAATCAGGTTTTGTATGGTTTTTTTTACAAAAAGAAATTATTTTCTCTCCAAACAAAAGACCTAACTCAATATCCAGCACACTCAAATCTTCTCCATTCATAGAGAGGGCATTTTCTAATCTTTTCTTCCAAGCTGTTGTATATGCGCACGATTCTGTCGCAAGAATTTTAGAAGCAAAAGATTTTTTTGTCTCCGTCACAAATTCACATAAAGCAATATCTATCCCATCTAAAGAAGTTCCCGACATAAGTCCTAATACTATTTTTTTCATAATGTATTCTTTGTCCGTTCTGAAAATTGATTTTATTATTATTGAGTGTCAGCAAAAAAACTCTTCATTGCAAATGTGTTTACACTTGTATAATGGCTAATAGTATTCTTTGATGTAGTCATAAGCCCTCTTATACTCTTTCCGAATTAATTGCAAAAAATCAATTATAATGAAAATTTAAAAAA
>JASGCU010000103.1 GCA_030053935.1 Chitinophagaceae bacterium | reverse complement strand
ATTCGTTCCAAAGGTTCTATTTGCTAATGCTCCAAAAGTGATACTCTGAACCGCTCTAATATTTACATAGATATCACCATTAATGCTTACTCCTCCGGGAAAAAAACCTGGATTTCCTTTTCCTCCAGAAGACCCATCAGCATTTCTAAATACCATTGCTAATCTAAATATATTGGTACCTGAGGGAACATTATAATAAGAACTTGGTACAATTTTTATTCTCCATTTCGTTGTTCCATTGATCTTTGTCATCTTTCCCACGCCATCGTCCATTCCCCAATTACCTACAATATTAGCCCATGTAGTTCCATTAAGAGTAGTAACTACTCCGCTGTGCATATAAACAGATGCAACAGTAGAATTAAGAGCACTTTTACCTGCTAAAATGGTATTATCAGTGGTACTCAAAGCAACGTCATATATTATCTCTACACTGTCTTGAGCTTTAGCATTAGAAGGATTTAAGGTTACTATTTGAGATTGGGCAGGAAAATTAACATAAATATCCCCATTAGAAACCACTTCGCCTCCAAAAAAAAATCCTGGATTTCCTTTTCCCTCAGAAGACCCATTAGCATTTCTAAATATCATTGCTAATCTAAATATATTGGTACCTGAGGGAACATTATAATAAGAACTTGGTACAATTTTTATTCTCCATTTCGTTGTTCCATTGATCTTTGTCATCTTTCCCACGCCATCGTCCATTCCCCAATTACCTACAATATTAGCCCATGTAGTTCCATTAAGAGTAGTAACTACTCCGCTGTGCATATAAACAGATGCAACAGTAGAATTAAGAGCACTTTTACCTGCTAAAATGGTATTATCAGTGGTACTCAAAGCAACGTCATATATTATCTCTACACTGTCTTGGGCTTTAGCATTAGAAGGATTTAAGGTTACTATTTGCCCGTTACATCTATAGTTAGATATTGTATAAGCAATAACAAAAGTTATTATATAGAATATTTTCATACGTAGAAAAAATTTAATTTTAAGTTAAAAGATATTACATTAATTTATGTCTCACAAAATTGTTTCTAAAAAGTCCTTTTGAAACAGGTTTTGAAATAATTGGTTTTTGTAAATAATATAGTTTTTTATTTTTTAATAAATAAAAATATAATTGTTTTTGTTTTCTTTATTGTTTAAAAAAAATAATAACATTTTTCTTCATGCAAAATTAAGGTGGGTTCTAAAAATTGATTTTTCTATTTTGAAATGAGTAGACCGTTGTTCTGTATTTTTCATCTTTAATAGTTATTAATGTTATGTAAATCTAAATTCATATACACAGAGCTTGAGGGACAAAGTTTTGAAAATTCCGCTGTTTCTTTTATATCTTTTGGTGCTTCATTTCGGTTTGTCTTTACAAATCCCTTTTTACAAAAATATGTTTCTGCTGTTGTGGTCAATAAATGCATCACTTTAGTTTTTTCTTTTCGTGCTTCATCTAAAGATATCTTAAAAAGTTCATTGCCTACACCCTGTTTTTGAAATCTTTCCTCAACTACAAAAGAACGAAGTAATCCGTTATTCTCTTTTTTTTCCATTCCTATACACCCAATAATCTGTCCGTTTGCCAAAGCAATAATAAAAAGTACCTTTGAAGTAATAACGTCTTCATAAGGTAATTGATATTTGTTCAATAGTTTTTGAATTTGAGGAATGTCTTTCAAATTTGCTGTTTTATATTTAATTTCATTCATTTTGAAGTTTTTAATTATTTTATCTTTATTTGTAACTATTTATCTACAACAGCCCTTATATAAACTTATATATCTAAGAAGTATATGAATAAAATAACAATATTAAGAATTATAAGAAAATCCAAAAAAACTTTCAGTACTTTTCAGAATTATAATACAAAGAAATACATTTTTGTCATCTTATTACATTTCTTTTTATATTTCTTTTTCATTTTTCTACTGTTTTTAATGTATTCTTTTGAAAACTCACACTTTTTTAATTTTAGAAAATACTTCTACGGCTCTCTTTCGGGCAAAGGTATCATCAATAAGAGGTTTAGGATATTTGTGAGAATATACTTCGGTAACCCATTTTTTTATATAAACAAAATTTTTATCAAACCTTTGAGCTTGAATATTAGGGTTAAAAATGCGAAAATAGGGCTGTGCATCACATCCTGTACTTGCTGACCATTGCCATCCTCCATTGTTATTTGCCAGATCAAAGTCCAAAAGTTTTTCTGCAAAATAACTCTCTCCCAATCGCCAGTCTATGAGCAAATGCTTCGTTAAAAAACTTGCTACCACCATCCTTACTCTGTTGTGCATAAATCCCGTATTGTTCAATTCACGCATCCCCGCATCTACTAGTGGGTATCCCGTTTCTCCTTTACACCATCTTTCAAAATGTTCTTGGTTTGGAAGCCATTGTATATGTTCGTATTGGGGTTGAAAAGATTTTTTTGCCACATAAGGGAAATTATAAAGTATCATTATATAAAACTCTCTCCAAATCAATTCATTCAGCCACGCTTCATTTCTATTTTTACCTATCAAAACGGCTTTTCGGATACTTATAGTTCCGTGTCTCAGATGAATTCCTATTTTAGTGGTGCCTTCCATTGCAGGAAAGTCCTTTATGGTATCGTATATTTTTATTTTTTCTTCGTCTATTTTAAGAGGCGGTATTGTTATAGGAGATGGGACAAAACCAATATTTTCTAAGGAGGGAAACCAAAGGGAATTGATGGGTAGAAAGCGAGTGTTCTGTAATACATCAGGATATAGCTGCAGAGGATTATTTTGTAATGTTTGAATCCATCTTTTTTTATAGGGAGTAAATACTTTATAGGGTAATGTATTATCGTTCAGAATTTCATTTTTATGAAAGATGACATGGTCTTTGAAGGAAAAAAAAGAGATGTTTTTTGCTTGCAGTAAACCCTGTATTTGAGTATCTCTCTGAAGAGCGTAGGGTTCGTAGTCTTCATTACAAAACACATTTTCAATGGTAAATTTTTCTAAAAGAGTCCGAAAACTTTCTTGGGGAGTCCCATATAAAATATATAAATCACTCCCCTGCCCTACGAGTTTTTGTTTGAGAGTGAGAAGGGAAGTGTGTATAAATTGCACTCTCGCATCTGCTTTGTGAGGCAATGATTGTAATATATTGGTATCAAAAATAAATATACACAGGAGAGGTGTATTTTTTTGAGAAGCAACAGAGAGACCTGTATTATCATCAAATCGGAGATCTCTACGAAACCAAAATATATTTATTGCATTCATTTGTTTTGTGATGAAGAGAGTTGCTGTATCCAATCAGCCATAGTAATAAATTCTATATTTTTATTTTTTGCCCATATAATATATTTCTCTAACATTTCTAACATTTTTTTGTCAGAAAATCTTTTTATAAAAGAAGGAATATTAGAAAAATCAGAGAGATCTACAAATTCCCATGGGTGAAAATAGAGATTAATAACCTTATAAGCACGAAGAGAATCAGAGGAAAGTTTTTTGAAGAACCAAAGAGGAAAGTTTTTGAAGGTGAGCCAAAAAAGAGGTATGCGGAACGATGGGGAAACTGTCGCAGGGATAGTCCATATACCTCCTTCTCTAAAAGGGAGCTTGGGCTTGGAAAGATTATTATATCTCCCGGGTATAAGAGTAGGATTGAGGGAAGCATTATAACTATATCCGGCTTTTTTTACCAATGTATTTTCTACAAATTGCATCCTCGGCATTCGTAATCCTTGTATTTCTTTTTCAATGATATGTTCCAAAGTGCTTTTAGACCTTTCCAAATCTCTATCATCAAATGTGCTATGAAAAAAAGTATGGGAAGCAATTTCATGGGTATGAGAAAGAGTGCGTATCACATCGGGATACGCTTCAGCAAATACTCCCGTGCAAAAAAATGTAGCTGGTATTTCATACGTATTCAAGAGATTTTGCAATAATATAAGTCCTTCGTATGAAGTATGAAGTTGTTTTTGCACATCCACTCCCTGATCATATTCCAAAGGTGTATCAAACTCCTCCACGTCAAAGGTTAAAATTATATATCTTTTTTCCAATTTTTAAAAATTTTTTAGTTGACCTTCCAACCCATTTTTTCCTTTAGTCGTTCCATTTTGCGAAATAATTCCAACATCATCACTCAAAATATCTTTTGATTTGAAATAGTTCTATCCGTAAATGGCACTTCATATACTTGATACCAACGGTGGTATTGCGCTAATACCACACACGTGAGTTGCTCTAATTTGAATATATTTTCCATTTTTATTTATTTATAATAGGTTCTAAAAATTGAATTTTATTGTTTTTGAAATGAAAAAAATACCCGAATCTTTCAGTATTTTTCCATTGAATAATAATTTTCTACTTTTTGTTTCTTAAATTTTACTTAAAAGTAGTCCTAAAAACAAAAGCGATAAAAATAAAATAAGTACTATCGAAAATAATGTGATAAAAACAAACCCCCATCCTCTCTTTGTCTCTCTATTTTTTCTCAGATTTATTATACTCTTTATTCCTAATCCAATGCTTACCAAAGAGAGAGCTGTTGCAAGAGAAAGATACAATAAAGCATAATAAAAATCATTAAAAATGAACCCAGTAACCCCTAATATAAGCGGCAATATAGATGAACCGAATGATGCAAAAGAAAACACACCAAATAATTCTATTTTTTTAGTTTTTGCAATTTCTTTATCTAATACTTTCTGTTCGGGAGTTCTTTTGCCTTGTTGATAAAAATAATACACTGTTGCTATGATACTAGAATAAGGTATAGGTAATGCACTAAGTATAGCAGCAGAGCGAGTAAGTTTTTCCATTCTTATGGAATGTTCTATTTTTTGTTGTCTGAATACATTTTCAATACTATCTTTTTTTTTATCATGGTATTGAATATACTGCACTTCCAATGCACTTATTACTTCTTGAGATTCGGATAGTGGATTACATTTTCTATAGACAATAGTGTTTGGTGTTTTTTGAGTTACAATGGCAAAAAAGGAAATTCCATTGTGTAAGAAAATAATATCACAGCTCTCTTTTTGAATAATGGTATCTGTTATTTTTTTTGTTTTCGTTGTTTTTTTGTTCTTTTGTTTTCGTTTCGGGAGTGGAATGTAATCTGTACTCAATGAAGCGGTGGGATAATAGGTTTTTTCTTCTCCTAACGAAGTATCTTTTTGTGCTTTGGTAATTTCTGTTGCCCCTCCTTTTTCGTTATGAGGAAGAGCAGTGTATCTATTGTGAAAAAAACCATAATTCTTTACCCCACAAGATGTAATAAATAATACTAACAATAATAAAAGATGTTTCATAAATTATATAATAATTAAGAATTATGAACTATTTTCTGTTTTTTATATTTCTTTTGTGCTTTCTTTATGTTTTTTGTGTAACAATAAAAATAAAAAAAAGATTATACAAACATTTGAGTGGATAAAGATTTAAACCATCATACAGAAAAGAATAGCAGATTTAAAGTTTTAGAATTGTCTATACCCCATACAATAGTTTTTCAAGTTTAGATTTTTACATTTAATCTTCCACCAGCAAAGTATGCCTACTATTTAATAAAAATTTATTTTTTTGACACTTCTTTTTTCTTACCTTATCAATTGCTTCATTAAGTATTTTTAAAAATACATTGAAAACGGTCATGTACTTTCTTTGCTTTTGGTATCACTTTATCAACTGCTAAAATAAAGGATTCTCACATATCAAGAAAAATCATCTCAGCTTTTGATGTTTGATATTCATTATACCTTTTGCATAATTTATAATTATTATATTACTCCATAATTTTATGAAATTTGAATAATAGTTGCCTCAATGTATTATTATTGATGAAAATATTTTTTTTTGTGTAAATTTAGATAAAACATGTATTTTGTAGCACTTTTAAGTGGGTTTTGTAAATTTACATTTTAAATAATTAAGAATATGGAAAAAAAATTTGAAAAATTACTTACTATAAAATCTAAATTTAATTTATAATTAAAAAAGCATAATGTTTACGTATTTTCTTATTAATCTCCTGAGTATTTTATTTCCGCTCTTGTTTTCTTTTGAAAAGAATCGGGTTTATTACGCTTCTCAGTGGAAGTATCTCTTTCCTGCACTCTTTTTGACGGGTGTTTTTTTTATAATATGGGATATTTTTTTTACCAGAGCAGGTGTTTGGGGATTTGAAAAAACATATCTGTTAGAGTATTATCTTTTTTCTCTCCCTGTGGAGGAGTATTTGTTTTTCATAACTATCCCTTTCTCTTCTATCTTTCTATATGAATGTGTGAGGTATTTTTTTCGAAAATATACTCTGCCTCGTTTTGGAAAAATGCTTTGTTTTCTGGTAGGAATAGGCTTACTCAGTTCAACCCCTTTTTTAGCGAGCAAAAATTATACTTTTTTTTGTTTTCTTTTTACGGGTATTTTTTTATGTATTCATTTTTTGTTGGATGCAGCTTGGCTTCCTCTTTTTTTTATTACTTATTTTGTGCATCTTGTACCATTTTTTATAGTAAATAGTATTCTTACAGGGACATTTACTGACAAACCTATCGTTTGGTATAATAACACTGAAACCTTAAGTGTAAGAATAGGGACTATTCCCTTAGAAGATTTTTTTTATGCTCTTTTATTACTTTTGATGAACATTACTTATTATGAATATTTTAAAAGAAAAAAAAACTCTTAATCTGAAAGTATGTGGTATGCGAGAAGCAAAGAATATAGAAGATTTACAAATGGTAAATCCTGATTTTATAGGGTTTATTTTTTATCCATTCTCCCCCCGATATGTGAAAAAAAATGAAGAATTAGAACGCATACAGTCATACCTATCACAGATAAAAAAAGTAGGAGTGTTTGTGGATACATCTGTTACCGAAATAAAAAAAAAAGTAGCAGAATATCATTTGGATTATGTGCAAATATATACAAAAGACGTTTTGTTTTGTAAGAAACTGCAAGAAGAGAATATAAAAATAATTCTTACTATCCCTATAGAAACAGGAGAAGAATTAGAATATGTAGAGGTATTTTCTGATATAGTGGATTATTTGTTGTTTGATACCAAGACAGCCGGCTATGGGGGGTCGGGGAAAAAATTTAATTGGAGTTTATTAGAAAACTATAGTGCAAAGATACCGTTTTTTTTAAGCGGTGGTATAGATATAGAAGACATAGATTCTCTCAAAAAGATGAAAAACCCCTATTTTTTTGGAGTAGATGTGAATAGTAAATTTGAGACCTCACCTGGTATGAAAGACATAGCAAAACTCATAGCATTCAAAAATAATTTGGTTTTTTAAAGATATTTAATTTAGAACAGTTCTATTATTTTAGAAAAAGAATAGAAAAATATAATTTGCAATACTATCCTTCTACTTTGAAAAATAGTTTTTATACTCTCATTAAAACAATGTTAGAAAATTAAGTATATATTTTCTTGTAATCACCTGCATTTACACACAAGAATTTTCTAAATTCAAATTGATTTAAGAGGGGTTCTAAAAATTAAAATCCTAAAAACTGTATCCCTTAAAAATCAATAGTTACCAACACTTTTTTTTGAATACATCAATTTTTAGAACCTACCTTGTATAATACAGGGCAACTAAATTTTTTCATTTC
>JASGCU010000102.1 GCA_030053935.1 Chitinophagaceae bacterium | reverse complement strand
ACGTCTCTATTGGTTTTTAAGGTATACCGTTTTTATGGTTTTAATTTTTAGAACCCTTCTTTACATAAAAACACAATATTTTCATCAATCAATACTGCATTGAAGTAACTATTATTCAACATTTTATAAATTTATTGAATCTTGAATATAATAACTATCAATTATTCAGGAGGTCTCTTATTTTGTTTATAACAGTTTTTTTACAAGACACTCAGTAGTTACAAATTTTTTTAAAGATATTTTTTTATTTGTGTATTATGTACTCATACAATAAAATCTTCATTGATACTATTCTCAAACTATACTATGCACACTATTGCCGATTTGAAGAAAGGAGAGGGGGGAAAGATAATTGGTTTTCTCAAAAAAGAGAGACAAAATACATTATTGGAACTTGGTTTTATTCCAGGTGCTCTTGTGAATGTAACACTTATAGCCCCCTTAGGAGACCCGATATGTATTGAAATAGAAGGGTATACAATATCTATTAGAAAAGAAGATGCTCACAATATACTTATAGAACCATTATAGAAAATAATACCGATGGCACATAATCAAAGAGTAAAAATAGCGTTGGTGGGCAATCCTAACTCGGGGAAGACATCCCTTTTCAACCATCTCACGGGCTTACATCAAAAAGTAGGGAACTTCCCAGGAATAACTACTGAAAAAAAAACAGGAATCTGCACATTATCTGATAAACACACAGCTATTATAATAGATCTTCCAGGTACTTACAGCATGTATCCTAATACAATAGATGAAGAAATAGTAACCGAAATACTACTCTCACCTCATTCTCAAGATTATCCGGATAAGTTAGTAGTAGTAATAGATGCTTCCAATATAAAAAGAAATTTTTTTCTTTTGAGTCAGATGTATGATCTTAACTTTCCTATCATAGTAGCCCTCAATATGCTAGACGAAGCAGATGAAAAAGGCATACTTGTAGAAACAGCAAAGTTAGAAAGTTACTTACAAGTTCCTGTAGTATGTATAAATGCAAGATTAGGAAAAGGATTAGAGGAAATGAAAAAAAAATTGATAGCCCTTCCTCCAAAAAAAGAACAGTATTTTTGGGAGACAAGGACTTTATGGGAGGGTGCCTTAGAGAGAATAAAATCAGAATATCCAAATACTTTTTTATCCCATTATCATATACTTCAATTGATTCACCATCCTTCTCTCTTACAAAAACAGAGCAATGAAATACAAACATCTCTCCAACAAGTTATAAAAAAATATACTATCAATACCGAAGAGCTGCGAGAAACAGAAACTTTAGAGCGGTATAAAAAGATAGAACAACTGCTCAATAGGGTTGTAAAAAAAGAAGAATCAAAGAGCTCTATCCGCTCTTCCAAGAGTTTTTGGTTAGATAAGATATTAACCCATACAATATGGGGGTATTTGATTTTTTTTATAGTATTATTTTTGATATTTCAATCTTTATTTGCATGGTCAGAGCCTCTTATGAATCTCATAGACAATGGTTTTTCGTACGTCAATGGATATTTAGAAAAAACACTACCAAATAGTGATATAACCCGTCTATTCACAGAGGGAATTATACCCGGAATCACAGGGATAGTTATTTTTATTCCGCAAATAATGTTTCTATTTGGATTCATTGTCCTATTAGAAGAAACGGGATACATGGCAAGGGTAGTGTTTTTGATGGATAAGATAATGAAACAATTTGGAATGAGTGGCAGAAGCATAGTTCCTCTGATATCGGGAGTTGCTTGTGCCATTCCCGCCATTATGTCTACTCGCAATATAGAAAGCACGAAAGAACGTATTATTACTATTATAGTAACTCCCCTGATGAGTTGTTCTGCGAGATTACCTGTGTATACGGTTTTGATAGGATTGGCAGTCCCTCATCAGACCTTGTTCGGGTTCTTCAATATGAGAGGGATTGTCCTTATGGGAATGTATTTATTGGGGTTTGTATTTGCATTACTTTCGGGTTTATTGATGAAAATAGTTCTCAAGACGAGAGAAAAAGGAGTATTTATAATGGAATTTCCTCATTACAGGATTCCCTTTTTTAAGAATGTTTTGTATACTATTTTTGAAAAAGTAAAGACATTTATATTAGAAGCGGGGAAAATAATACTTGCAGTATCTATTATTTTATGGATTTTGGCATCTTATAGCCCTGATGACTTAGGAAAAATAGAAACAGAGATAAGAGAAAAGAATCCACATCTTTCTGAAGAAGTATTACAAACAAAAATAGCGGCATATACATTAGAACATTCGTACGCAGGCTACTTAGGGAAGACAATAGAACCTCTCATTAAACCAATAGGATATGATTGGAAAATAGGCATAGCACTCATAACATCTTTTGCCGCACGTGAGGTTTTTGTAGGAACTATTTCTACTATCTACCACGTAGGAAATGTAGAACAAGAATACAGCACTATTCAGAAAAGATTAGCAAACGAAGTAAATCATGTTTCGGGAGAAAAAGTATTTACTCGGGCTACCTGTTTCTCTCTTTTAGTGTTTTATGCATTTGCGATGCAGTGTATGAGTACTCTCGCCATTGTCTATAAAGAAACGAATGGATGGAAATGGCCCTTGATACAATTATTGTATATGACCCTGCTTGCATATATATCTGCATTTATTACCTTTCAAATATTCTCTTAAGATTAATCAAAAAAATACCAAGAAGCTCCAAAATCAAAACTACCGCGTTGTCCAGGATACCCAGGAACTAAAAAATATCCGTTATCCGTTATTTGATTTATATGTGTGTATTTTACAAAAATACGGAAGTTTTGAATTTTTATATTTGCAAATATATCCATAGTCCAATATTCTTTTAATAAGAAAGTGTTTTGAATATAAAACTGCTGAAGAACGGGATTATAACTATTTCCATAATAAGCAGATTGGTAATGAATATTTACCCCCGCTTGCAACTGCATATATTTTTTAAACATCAAAAATTCAGTGTATACTTTTCCATTTATGAACCAAGTAGGCACGGGAAAAATATCTACATCTTTTCCCGTCACTAAGGTGTAAAGGGTCGTATTTTCTATAAAAAAAATGTTTTTTAAATTCCATTTTATGTCTACTATAGGTGAGATTATGAGCTGACTTTGGTTGCTTTGGTAAGGATTTAAATCCCTTCCATAGTATATTTGTTGCCCTAAGCGGGTTATTTTTATTTGCGGGATAATTTCTGTTTTGAGAAATTGTATGTGTATTTTTCCGCCTATTTCTTCTGCGAATGAGGGAGAAAAATTATTTTCCCATTGAAAATTATTGCCTTTGTAGTTTTGAGCAATCAAAGAAGGGCTGTAACGCACACTTTTAAAATAGACATTCAAAAAAAACAAAGACATGGATGCAGATATATTATAAAGACCATTCAAAGAAAGTTCTCCCCTTCCCTCCAAATCCCATCTTTTGAGTATTTTTGTAGTCAATCTTCCTCCTAGGTAGGTTTCGTAGTAGTAAGCATTGGGGTTATTCACGGGAGAAAAATACATAATTCTTTGCTTCAAAAAGGCATAGTATTTTATAAATCGTATATCACCCAATGCCCCTACTTCGTAGTTCCATTCCTCAAAGGTGTTTATTTCATCTGTTGTATCTTGAGAGATGATACTTTGGGGGTATATATTTTTTCCTGATACATCAAGGGAGTTTTGGTTATTATTGCTTACTGTATAATCTCTGTAATGATTTACTTCTATGAGACGATTTATGACACAATAGGGCTGAAAGGAATTTGCAAGTTTGTATTTTTGAAAGGCGTGGTATTGTATTTTTCTTTGATAATTTTTCACGCCCGAGAGGCGTATTGGAGCACTTCGGTATTGGAATAAATCTAATGCACTTGCGGTATCGGGAGCATTGACTCCCCCTGTTTCATTGACATCATTTTGAAATCGGAGTATATAAAAAAGCAGGTGATACTTATTGTTTTTGGAAAGAAAAGAGGTATGTATATCAAAAATATTTACTTTTGAGTTTTCATCGCCTTCAGATCTTATTGCTCCAATTTGTTTGTCGGTTGCTATTCTGTAAAAATCTGCTCCGAAGTTCCATCCTTGTGTTTTATTTATGGCATATTGAATATCTACTACTTGCCTGCCTTGGCTTCCGTTTGCCCAATATGCTTTTATATAAGGGGATCGGGTATTATAGAAGGGGAATATATCTGTGCTTTTGTAATAGAGTTCGTAATTATCAAAGCCGCTTCGTAATCCTATTTTTTGAGGGGTTTCAAAAAAGATGGAATGTGCTGCTGTTCCATTTGCTCCCAAATCTACCCAAAAATTTTGTTTCTTATCAATTTTTGTAAATCTCTCAAAAGACACTAAGGTAGTATCTATTGCGGAGACACTGTCTTTCAATAATTTTATATCTTCTTCGTAAAAAAGAGAGGTAGTTTTTGCTCCATATGTAGTCCTGATAGTGTCATCTAATAAGTTTTGTCCTATCGCTTGTTGCAAAGAATGCATAAAAAAAAATAGGAGAGAAGAGGTATATAATAGAGAACGATGGTACTGTTTTCTATTCATAAACAGGATTAGAATAAATATTGGTTCTTTTTTTGAAAGGTATCTGCCACTTCGGTTAACAGGGAGAGATTGCTTCCGTATGTTTCTTTCAGTTTTTCGTTATTAAAGATAGTTTCGGTACTTCCACTTGCTACCAATCGGAGGTTAAGCATTACGAGCCATTCAAAATATTTGGTAACGGAGTTGAGGTCGTGATGCACTACGATAATGGTTTTTCCTTCGGCTGTCATCTTTTTGAGGAGGTCAATAATAGAGCTTTCTGTGGTAGCGTCTACTGCTGCGAATGGTTCATCTAAAAGATATATATCTGCTTGTTGAGAGATGGCTCTTGCAAGGAATACCCTCTGCTGTTGCCCGCCTGAAAGTTCGGATATATGTCTTTTTTTTAAATTTTGTATATCTAAAAGTTTCAAGCTTTGCTCTACAATATCTTTATCTTTGCTGGTAGGTCTTTTGAAAAGACCTAATTTTCCATATCTTCCCATCATGACTACATCAAAGACAGAAGCGGGAAAATCCCAATCTACGGACCCTCTTTGGGGAACATAGCTTATTTTTTGACGTACTTCGGAGAGGGGTTTTCCCCAAAAATCTATTTTTCCACTGTGTATAGAGATAACTCCCATAAGTGCTTTCATAAGAGTGGACTTCCCCGCTCCATTGGGACCTATTATTCCTATGAGCATTCCTGAGGGTAGTTCCATATCTATATTCCATAAAACGGGTGTTTTATTATAGCTGACGGTTAAGTTTTTGACGCTTATGATGGTGTTTTGTATGTTCATATATGTTGGGGTTTATCCTACGCTTCCTTCTAAGGAGATGGCAAGTAATTTTTGAGCTTCTACCGCAAATTCCATTGGGAGTTGGTTCATAACTTCTTTTGCAAATCCGTTTACAATAAGAGCTACAGCGTCTTCGTTATTTATTCCACGTTGATTGCAGTAAAATATTTGGTCTTCTCCAATTTTAGAAGTAGTCGCTTCGTGTTCTACTATGGATGTGTTATTTTCTACGTCTATATAAGGAAAGGTATGCGCTCCACACATATCACTCAGTAAAAGTGAATCGCATTGTGAAAAATTTCGAGATTTTTCTGCGCGTTTCATTATTTTTACTTGTCCTCGGTAGCTATTTTGGCTTCTGCCTCCCGATATGCCTTTGGCAACTATTCTCGACCTTGTATTTTTTCCTATGTGGATCATCTTTGTTCCTGTATCTGCTTGCTGCAAATTATTTGTTACCGCTACAGAGTAAAATTCTCCTACAGAATTATCACCTTTTAGGATACAGCTGGGATATTTCCAAGTAATAGCTGAGCCTGTTTCTACTTGTGTCCATGATATTTTTGAATTATCTCCCGCACAAAGTCCTCTTTTCGTTACAAAGTTATAAATGCCTCCTTTTCCTTCTTTATTACCAGGATACCAATTTTGGACAGTGGAGTATTTTACTTCGGCATTTTTTGCGGCGTATATTTCTACGACTGCGGCATGGAGTTGATTTTCATCACGCATCGGTGCAGTACATCCTTCTAAATAACTTACATAAGAACGCTCATCTGCTATAATAAGGGTTCGTTCAAACTGCCCTGTTTTGCTCGCATTTATGCGAAAATAAGTAGATAGTTCCATAGGGCAACGGACTCCTTTGGGAATATAACAAAAAGACCCATCAGAAAAAACCGCAGCATTGAGGGCTGAAAAATAATTATCATTGGTAGGAACTACTGAACCTAAATATTTTTTTATTAATTCGGGATGTTCTTGCACTGCTTCGCTGAAGGAACAAAAAATAATACCTAACTCTGCTAATGTTTTTTTAAAGGTGGTAGCGACCGAAACACTATCTAATACTGCATCTACGGCTATACCTCCTTCTACACCTGCTAGCCTCTTCTGTTCTCCTAAAGATATACCTAATTTTTCAAAGGTTTCTCTGAGTTCAGGGTCTATTTCATCTAAGCTTTTAAGTTCTTTTTTGGGTTTGGGAGCAGAATAATAAATCATATCTTGATAGTTTATTGGCGGGTATGTTATATTTTGCCAATGTGGTTCTTTGAGTGTCAGCCAATGAGAATACGCATGCAATCTCCATTCTAACATCCACTGTGGTTCTTTTTTTTTTTCAGAAATGAATCGTATCGTTTCCTCAGTGAGACCGAGAGGGGCTGATTCCGATTCTATATCAGAATAAAAACCATATTTATAATCTGACTGTGATATTTCTTCTAAAATTGCATTGGAATTTTCTTTGCTCATATAGTTTCGGTTGTTTAAAATGAGGGTTTATACGTCTTTTCCCACTCTTGGTAATTGAGGGTTTTGTATTTATTTGTTCCAAAATATTTAATAACAGAATCAAATGCCCGTGGCTCTTGATACCCTGGAAGTAAGGTTAATATTTGTTGATTTTCATCCATAAATACCCCCATCGGATAGCTAAGCTCTCCATTAGTAAGGGATGATGCAAGCTCATGGTATCCTCTCCTTCCTTGGGATATATATTTAAAAGTATACCCGTTAAACTTTACATCCTCTGTTTGCTCTGCATTAAACTTTATGGCATAATAGTTTTGATTCATATATTTTGATATTTCGGGATGAGAAAAGGTATTTTTATCCATGACCTTACACCATCCACACCAATCGGTATACAAATCTATGAATATTTTTTTAGGTTTTATTTTATTTGCCGCCATTGCGTCTTCAAATGTCATCCAACGGATATTTTTATCTTCTGTGGTATTTGCTCCTGTAAAAACAAATAGAGTACTTACAAAGATTGTTAATAATTGAGAAGCTTTTTTCATTTTTTTCATTTTTTAATATGATAGATACATTAATACATAATAATTATCAATATAATTTTTTTTTAGTAATGTTGCTTATTTGTATGGTGGAGTATAAAAATTGATTGTTTATAGTGGAATAAAATAAAAAAAAAAGAGCGTCTCATCAACGCTCTCTCTTTTTTTTATTGTAATAATGAGGGCAGAAATTTTTTTGTAAAGACAGAGACAAGCCCTGTCCCTACGATTCTAATCACTAATAACTACTCTTTTATTATCTTCTCTGATTTCAATACCTCTCCTTTTTCTCCATAGAGGA
>JASGCU010000101.1 GCA_030053935.1 Chitinophagaceae bacterium | reverse complement strand
GGTTCGTTTGATTTTTGATGGAGTTTAATTGAACAGAATATTTGGGGAGATTGAGCTGCATAGAGGGGTCTCCGAGTAGGGTAAAATTTCTATTTATAGGTCCTGATAAACTGCCATTTTTGGTATATTTCATTATATCCCCGAGTCGTAGATATTTATTATTTTCTTTTTTGAAGAGATATTTGACAAACTGCTCATTAAATTTTTCATTTGTATTGCTATAAACGGGTCTTGTGGTGGTAAAAAGAGCAATAGCTCCTCCATTTGGTTTTTTGAGCAGTTC
Source organism: Chitinophagaceae bacterium (assembly GCA_030053935.1). Classification (NCBI taxonomy): domain Bacteria; kingdom Pseudomonadati; phylum Bacteroidota; class Chitinophagia; order Chitinophagales; family Chitinophagaceae; species Chitinophagaceae bacterium. The sequence continues at coordinate 7,423 of JASGCU010000101.1, read as the reverse complement.
TTCTGCGGCAGATATTACTTGAGGTTGATCATATACTCCAAAATCGCAAGTAGCAGTTATAATAACGGGTAGTTTATAACCACTATTCCATTGAGCAAAGGTTTGTTTGTTGGCGATATCTTCGTCGGTTATTTGATTTGGTGATCCGTGTCCTATATAATTTATGATTAATGCACCATTTGTTCCGATTTCTGCGATTCTGTCTTCTGCTTGTTTGGATTTTTCTGTATACTTATCTATTTTTATTTGTTTAAAAGCATCTAAATATACTTTTTGAATTTGTATTTCAGGATTTTTTTCATCGAGTATATCAAACATTCTTTCTGCTCCGTCTAAGAATATATTCGCATCGCCATCATCCGCTATGAGTACCATTTTATTTTTCCAATCTCCCGTATTAGAAACATTGGAAGTGTATGCAATAATTTTATCCACTACTGTTTTTGCTTCCGATGGATTAATAACAGGAATCCTTCCTATTCCTATTTCTAATGTATGATCGCCATAATTGTCTTCTATCCATTCTCCTTCCTCAGGTTCTAAGAATCCATAATAATCCTCAGAAGAATAGCTGTAGATATTATTGGTAAAATTTCGAGATTCATAAAGCGGAACAAAATTTTTATTGTATGCTTGTGGGTCTTTTTGTTTGTAGTCATAGGTGGCTCCACCAAAGAGAAGCACGTATTTTAATTTTTTTTCTTTATGGTATAAATAATATATATAATCTCTGAGAGCGGTAACATCTTGCATTCCTGATGAAAATTGATTATAAATCTCTTCCACAGTAACCACTTTTACGGTCATATTATCATTTTGTCTCCTAAAATCTGCCAATCTATCCGCTTCTTTTTTAAAGAGAGGATGGGTAATGATAAGAAATTCAGAGGATTCGCCCATTTTTATGTTTTGTGTTGCAATAGATTTTATAAAAGGAGGATATAGAACTGCCTCATTGTGAAAAGCAACGAATTCTCTCACAGTATCTGTTTTGTAAGAGAATACTATGGTATTATTTTCTAAGGTATATTGTTGATTTTTTGGGTTTGTAAATTCGGTAATTTCCCAAATAGTATAAGGAATGTTATTATTTTTTGATATGGTATAGGTGCGAGTATTATTTTGTGCGGATTCTTTATTTCTAAAAAATAAAGAAGAGTCGGATAGCGTGAGAGATTTTTTTCCTTCTAGTGTAATACTTTCTATAAACCAATAATTTTTGAAAGATGTCCCTGTAAACATTAATTCATATTGTACAGATATAGCATCTCGTGTAAATCCATCGTTAGATGATACTCGTATAGTATCTGTATTTACAGATGCTTGTTCCCCATAATCTTCGAATAAAATAGAAGTTAATGACTGTTGATAGATTTGTATTCCGTTTATGGATATATGAAGTTGTGATGGTATCGCAAGAGTTCCTAATGCGGTGGAAACGAGAGTTATATTTTGATTTGGTAAAAAACCTCCTGAGATAGGGTATATTTTTTTTATTCCTTTTCCATACATTCGTTCTCCTACCCAAGTTCTTCCACTTCCTTCCAAGTTTGTTTTTTCTTCTTTTATGACTATAAAATCATCATACGAGTTTGTAATAGGAAAATTTCCCTGCATAGTGAGGTTGAGGGCTAATCTCTTTCCTTTCCTTCCGTCAAAGGTCAAAAAATAAAAGACAGTATCCGAATAATTGTGTTTTTCAAATGTATAACAGTTGCATTGCTTGGAGTATTCATATTTATCAGCAGTATTTCCAAAAAAAAGAATGTAGTCTTCATCATTAAAAATACCATCTTCTTCTCCACTCACAAAGAGAGAATTTTCTCGAAGATCAATGGGGCGGGGAATATTATTTTTTTGGGGTAAAACTCCATTGCCTCCGTTTCCGTATATTTTTATATTCTGAGGGTTTATTGTTTCTATAGGAATTCTTTTTTGAAAAAAAAAGTTTTTATCTAATTTATAAATTCCTTTTTTAACAATTCCTATTTTATACCATCGACCAGAAGAAAGCACAGAATTATCATCGGTTAGTGCCTGCCCAAAAACGAAAGAAACAATAAAAACAAAGTATGCAATAAGCGTGATTCTTTTCATAGATGTATGAGATAAGTTTTATAATATTTTTAAAACTACAATGTATTTTCTTTTTGATTTGAAGAACGTATTCTACAATCACTTCAAAGGGTTCAAAAATTTCATCTATTGATAATTTTCTTATTATCAGTGCCTGATTCTTAACGGTATAAAAGATATTTTTCTCTTATTTTCTTAAATGTTTCTAATCCATCTGCCCAAGTTGCTCTTATGGAATCTTCAGTAAAGCCATGTTGTATCTGTTTTTTTAACCTTTTTGTTCCTGCAAGAGTGGTAAAGTATTTGGTAAAAAAAGAAGCGGTATCGGGACTTTTCTTATAAAATTCTTGAATAATAGAAATATTAATTTTTTGTGTAGGGATACTATTTCTAAAATCTTTTCCGTAGCATACTTGGTTTTTATATTTTGGATTTACTGCCATTTCGGGAAGAGAAACGGGAGTAAAAGTAAATTCTCCGAAAATGGGATTCGTATGTCCTATAACTTCAAAAGGAAAGTAGGTTCCTCTTCCTACACTCATAATAGTTCCTTCAAATAAACAAAGAGTCGGATACCACTCTATAGCATTTTGATTGGTAAGGTTAGGAGAGGGTTTTATGGGTAAAATATAGGTATCACCTCTCTTCCAGTTTTTGAGAGGTATCACTGTTAAATCACATTTCAGAGTATCCGAAAGCCATTTTTCATTGTTTATGAGATTTGCTAATTCACCAATAGTCATACCGTAAACAATGGGTATAGTATGCATTCCTACAAAAGATTTTTCAGAACTTTCTAAAACAGGTCCGTCCACATAATGGGTATGAGGATTAGGACGGTCTAAAACTACACATTTGATATTGTTTTCTGCACACGCTTCCATAACATAATGAAGGGTACTTATGTAGGTATAAAATCGCACTCCTACATCTTGAATATCAAAAACGAGAACATCAATATCTTGCATATCTATTTGACTTGGCTTATAATGTTTGCCATAGAGAGATATGATGGGTAACCCTGTTTTCTCGTCTTTATAAGAATCAATACTTTTTCCTGCTTCTACATTTCCTCTGAATCCATGCTCAGGAGCAAATATTTTAGTAATGATTATCCCTCGTTGCAAAAGAGTATCTACTAAATGCGTTTTCTTGACGAAAGAGGTATTGTTGACTACCACTGCTACTCTCTTTTGAGAACTTATCAATGAAATATATTTATCCATTTGTTCTGCCCCGAGCATACAAACATCTTGAGAACGGGCAAAGATTGCATAATGTATACAAATAAAAAAAAGGAAAGGGAAACGATTCATATCCGTTTAGATTACAATATCTTTATTTATTTTCTCCATAAAAGCAAGAATTTCATCTCTTCCTTTTTTCTCTCTTGCAGAAGTAATAAACATCTGCGGAAGATATTCCCATTGATGAAGTTCTGCTTCAAAGAGCCTCACATTCTTTTGAAAAGCCGTTTTGGATAACTTATCTGTTTTTGTAAAAACAAGTACAAAAGGTATTTGCTTTTTACCTACCCATTGTATAAATTCCAAATCTATTGCTTGAGGAGGGATTCTACTATCTATTAAAACAAAAAGACACGCAAGATTTTTTCTATCTAATAGATATGTCTCATTCATTGTTTTCCATTTTTTTTTATTCACTTTGGAAGTACTTGCCCATCCATAGCCAGGCATATCCATAAGATAAAAAGAACTATTGATGAGAAATAGATTCAAACACTGCGTTTTACCAGGAGTAGAGGATATTTTAGCAAGATGAGAATCTTGCACTAACATGTTTATCAGCGAAGACTTACCTACATTAGATCTTCCTATAAAAGCATATTCGTTTTTATCGGAAAGAGGGCACTGATCTACGGAAGTATAACTGGCTACAAATTCATACTTTGTTATTTTCATAGAAAAAAATGCTTTCAAAATAATACTTTAATAGTGATAATAGGGAGAAAGGAGCAGATACACAACGACTCCTGATATAGAAACATAAAGCCATATCGGATAACTATATTTTACTACATTTCTATGTTTATCCCACTGATGTGTAATGGCATAATAAAAAGAGAACGTTACAAAAGGAATAACGCTAAAGGAAGCAAAAATATGAGAAAGAAGTATGAAAAGGTATACAATACGTAAAAAACCAACACTATCCAATTCTTCCCCCGAAAGATAATAATCATGATTTGCATCACCATATTTCACACTATCAACAGAAGCATGATATAAGACATACGAAACCAAAAAACATACACCCAGAATTATAGAAAATGTCATCGTTTTTCTATGCACTTTTGAATCTTTCATTTCTTTTATAGCATAAATACTCCAAAGAAGAGCGATGCTGGTAATAAAATTAATACATGCGTTAAGAACGGGTAAATAATAAACCCATAAACCCATCACTCGAATATTAATCCAATTATATATGAGAGCTACTATAATAAGCGGAATAATAAGAGAAATCCCTATAATTATACCAACTAAATACCCGTAACGACTAATTTTATCTTTTACTATACTACTTTTCATCTGTAAATATATTAATCTTAAATATTATAAATTTATTTTACTTTTTTGAGCAATACTAAGATAATATCAAAATAGGTATTTATTCCCGATATTTCCTATCAATGCTTACGAAATAAAAGAACACTCGAATTTTGTAAATATCTCTTGCAATAATACATAAACTATATATTTTTTTTATTATAATGTAATTTTTTGAATGATTCTTTTATATTTATTTGTGAAAATTTATTATTTATGAGACCGTTGCGAAACTTTTTAGAAAAATTTACTCATTTCTATCAAAATCAATCATTGTTACGAATATTATATAACTCACATTACGCAAAAGCAAAAATATAATAAAAATTCATTCCTTTAACATTTGATTCCAACCCGAAAACTCAATTTGATAAGTTTATAGATTTGTAAAATTTGATTATCAATATTTTTGTAAAAAGACTTTTCGTACTGGAGTCACAGTTCAAATGTTAAAATAAACTTTTTTATTATTTTTCACAATAGTAATACAAAGAATATATTGTTCTCATTTTATATCTTTTTTTTCTCAATTTCTACGGTTCTATGTTTTTTATATTTTTTATTGCATTTTGTGTTTTTATTATTTTCTATGAGAGTTATTTGAATTATCAACTATAACAAAAAAAATGAAAACAAAAAATAAGAGTCACTACCTTAAACAACAAAAGCAAGAAATACAAACACAAACACAATCGATTTCTAAAACATACCCTCTCAAAATTCTATCTCATCATTATACTATAATTATAGGGGTTGGTTTTTTGCTCTATATGCAAACACTTTGGTTTGATTTTACAGGTTTGGACGATAGGGGGACTTTGGTTGATAATCAAAAGTATTTTCAAGATGTGTGGAATATATTCAGGGCGTTCATAGAATCGTATGGAGATAGTTTTTATAGACCGCTTTTATTTGGTTCTTTAGTTTTTGATTTTCAGTTTTCGGGAACTTCTCCATTTTTTTATCATTTCACGAATATTATACACCATATAATAGTTTGTTGTTTGGTATATACATTATTTCTTTTGTTTCGGTATGAAAAAAAACTTTGCTTCTTATTATCTCTTGTATTTGCTGTTCACCCACTTTTTTCTTCAGCGGTTGGTTGGATTTACGGAAGGAATGATACTTTATTAGCTATCCATGGACTTTTAAGTATCATTTTTTTTATCAAATATAACGAAACACGGAGATATGTATTTCTTGTCCTTCATTTTGTTTTTTGGTGTGTTGCATTATATACAAAAGAAACAGCTGTTTGCGTTTCTGTTCTTTGTTTGGTTTATTTTTTTATGTTTACTTCAGATGAAAAAACAAAACTTTTTCCAAATGTATTAGTACTATTTGTGGGATGGGTAATTATAGGTGTTTTTTGGGTGTATATTCGTAGTGTAGCATTGGAAAACAATGTACTACAAGGGCTTGGTAAGTTTACAAAATTAGAAATGGTAACAAAGATAGAATCTGTCAAAAGTTCTTTTCCTTTTATTTTAGAATCTTTTTCTAAATTGTTCCTTCCCATCCGATTGTCTGTCTACCCTTCATTTAGCAAACTTCATACTCTCTTCGGTTCGTTTTTATATATCCTTATTGGGTATATTTTCTTTTTTTATAATAATAAAAAGAATACTGCAATGCTCTCTTTTGGAATAGTATGGTGGTTCCTTTTTTTAATACCCCCCGTGTTGATTTCTTTTGGAAATGAAAAATATGACTATTTGGAACATAGAATTTATTTCCCTGCTGTGGGTATGTTTATTTGCATTGCAGAAGTGCTTAAATCGTACTCTCTTTTGCGAATACAAATTTTTATTTTTGTTATAGGAGGTATATTTGTAGTACAGAACTTTCAACACACAAAAAACTTCAAAAATAGTATTAACTTTTGGGAGAATGCCTTGTCCAGCTCTCCTCAAAAGATAGAGCCACATAGGATATGGGCAGAATACTACCGTGATAATAAAAAATATGGGAAGGCATTGGAGCATGTTAATACCATTATAAAAATTGATCCCATCAATCTCTTTGCTATGGATTATCTTTCTCTCTATTATTTTAAAACAAAACAATACGAGAGAAGTAAATACTATATTGTGCAGCTTATGAAATATCAAACCCAAGAAGATGCAAATACATATTCTAACTATGCGTATATTATGGAAGCAGAAAATAAAATTGATTCGGCACAGATATACTTTCAAAAATCTCTTGCTCTCAATCCAAAACAATGGAAAGTAATCCGTAAGATGGCCTATAATTTTTTTCAAAGACAAGCGTATGATTCTGCAGAAATGTATTATCAAAAAGTGATTCTATTAGAACCGAATGCATTAGAAAGTTTTGCAAAATTGGGAGATATTGCCTTACTCAAAAAAGACCTCGTAGCAGCAGAAAGATATTGGACTCACATAATAGAGCAAGCACCCAATACCTCAGAAATATATAAAAAACTGCTCTTACTCTATACTTCTCAAAACAAAACCAACGAAATAAAAAACCTAATAGAAAGAGCAAAAAACATAAAGTGAGTTCTACAAATTGATTTTTTATTAGAAAAAAATAAAAAGGAGAGTGTTCTAAAAGCCAATTTTGAGACATGTGTGATTATCAATAAGTTTAGAATTCAATGTTTGTGTAAAAAACTTTTTGGACACTTTCCTAGTGTTTTTTTCAATTCTTCATGATTTTTCTACTTTCAAAACCTCTCTTTTTTCTCTATACACAACCAAAATATAATTCTTTTTGGGACTGTTTTTACATTTACGCTTTTACCCATT
>JASGCU010000100.1:4584-7773 GCA_030053935.1 Chitinophagaceae bacterium | reverse complement strand
TAGAACCGAAGGTGTATGAATATGGATTTTTGAAAGAATAAGAATCTAAAAATGAGTCCACTCTGAAAATTTACTTTTGATATATTTATAGTTTTGCAAAAGTGGCGACAGAAGTTTTTATTTTAATAGTAGAATAGTATATAAAAAATAATATTGCAATGTAACAATTTAGAAAAATGTATTTCTTTGTATTATATTGTGCAAAAGAATATAGATCAGTTTATTTAGAATTTATCATACGTAATAATAGATTTAAAAAAATAAAATATGAGCAAAAATAAACAATCAAAAAAAGGAGCATTTTCAAAAGAAAGGTATATTTTTTGGTATGAAAATATGCAATTAATAAGAAAGTTTGAGGATAAATGCGGACAATTATATGGACAGCAAAAGATTAGAGGGTTCTGCCATTTATATATCGGACAAGAGGCGTGCGTTTCGGGAGCTGTAAGTGCCCTGAATGAAGGCGATAAATATATTACTGCTTATAGAGATCACGCTCATCCATTGGCATTGAATACAAATCCTAATTATGTAATGGCGGAGCTTTTTGGAAAAGGAACCGGAGTGTCTAAAGGGAAGGGAGGGTCTATGCATATATTTGATGTAAAAAATGGATTTTATGGGGGGCATGGTATAGTTGGTGGACAAATACCCCTCGGAGCAGGAATAGCATTTGCAGAAAAATATAAAAAAACAAACAATGTTTGTATCACTTATATGGGAGATGGAGCAGTAAGACAGGGGGCATTTCACGAGGCATTAAACCTTGCTATGCTTTGGAAATTACCTGTTATATTTGCAATAGAAAATAATGGATATGCTATGGGAACTTCTGTAAAAAGAACATCTAATGTTACTGAACTCTATAAATTAGGAAGTGCTTATGATATGCCGTCTTTTCCTGTAAATGCAATGCAAGTAGAAGAAGTTCATATCCATGTAGAAGAAGCTGCAAAGAGAGCAAGAGCAGGGGAGGGGCCGACTCTTTTGGAGTTTAGAACTTATAGATACAAAGGACATTCTATGTCAGACCCACAAAAATATAGAACAAAAGAAGAATTAGAAGAGTATAAATCTTTAGATCCTATAGAACATGTAAGAAATATTATACTCTCTGAACAAATGCTTTCATTAGATGGAATAGCATTAATAGATGAAAAGGTTAAAAAACAGGTGCAGGAAAGCGTGGATTTTGCAGAATCGTCTCCATTTCCTACTATGCAAGATGCCTTTAAAGATGTCTATGCTCAAGCAGATTACCCTTTTGTAATGGAATAAGTGTCAATAAAGTACAATATGTATAAAAAATTTATCAGGAGTGTTGTTCTCACTGTTCTATTACTCATAGCAGTTCTTTGGTATTTCAGTAGTATATTTTTTTACATTATTATATCGCTGATACTCTGCACTTTATTAAAACCATTTATACATAAGTTAGAATCTATAAATGTTTTTCATCATAAAATACCTCGTTTTTTTGGTATTATAATTTCTTTTTCTCTTATTATTTGTTTTGCTGCTTTTTTTATATTTCTTTTTGTTCCTTTGATATCGGAAGAAATAGAGATAATTTCTTCTCTTAACTTTGAGGATATTTGGGGAAATATAAAACAACCAATAGCAAACTTTGAGAAGACATTAGTGAAAAAGAAAATTTTAGAAAAAGAGATTTTTATAATAGAATCTTTGAAACATTGGATGTTAGATATAATTGGCAAGATTAATATTTTATCTACCATTAACATTGTATTTATTTTCACAAAAAATATTTTCATAACGCTATTCGCAGTGTTATTTATTACTTTTTTTCTGTTATTAGAAAAAGGTCATATAAGGATAAATATTATAAACATTATACCTAATAAATACTTTGAAGTGTATATAAATACCCTTTTGACAATAGAGAAATTATTAGAAAGTTATATTAAAGGCATTGCATTACAAATTTCTCTCATTTTTGTAATAAGTGCTTCCCTCTTGTATATTTTTGAAATACAATACCCCTTGACCATCGCCGCTTTTTCTGCACTCTTGCATATAGTTCCTATTGTAGGTCCTATTGTTAGTACTCTCACAGCTCTTTTTATAGGTATAACTACTTCGTTGAGCATGCATTCTTCGGAAATTAATTTTGTTATTTTGAAAATCCTTATTTTATATAGTATTGTCTATGGATTAGATAATATTCTTTTTCAGCCAATTATATTTTCTAAAAGTGTCAAAGCACACCCTTTAGAGATATTTGTTGCTATTATATGTGGGGGAGAAATAGCAGGGATAGAGGGTATGATATTTGCCATTCCTTTTTATACTATTATAAGAGTTATGACGATAGCTATTTTTAGAAATTACCGTGAGTATACAATTTTCAAATAAAGCAAGTGTCTAAGCATTTGTTCCACAACATGAACACTTACAATAACAAAATATAATTTTACTCAGTATGAAAAAAGAAAAACCACGTGCCCTCATTTCTTTTGACTGGGCAATGAAATCTATTTTACGTCAAAAATCAAGTTTTGAGATTTTAGAAGGTTTGTTTTCTACTATTTTGCAAGAAGACATCACCATAGATGCAATTATGGAGACCGAATCTAATAAAGAATACTCTCAAGACAAATATACAAGAACAGATATACAGGTGCGGAATGAAAAAGGAGATATTTATATTGTAGAAGTACAATATACATACGAAGTATACTACTTTCACAGGATTATTTTTGGTGCAGCAGTCGCTATAAAAGAATATCTCAAAGAAAAAACCGAATTTGATAATATAAAAAGAGTTATTTCCATCACGATAGCTTATGCCAATTTAGGGGAAGGAACTGATTATGTATATAAGGGGAATAATCATTTTTACGGAATCCATGACCACAGCGAATTAGGTTTAGATACCAAGCAAAAAAAAAAATATAACATCCAAACACTGAAAGAGATATTTCCCGAATACTGGATTATACGATTAAAGCAATACAACGACCAGTTATATGATGAATTAGATCAGTGGATATATTTTTTTAAAAATAGCACTATTAAAAAAGAGTTTCGTGCAAAAGGATTACAAAAAGCAGTAATAAAATTAGATGAGATAAAAACATTTGAGAATGATACACACGGATATAACGAATATATAAAGTATATTTTAAGCAGAAATAGTGAAATATCACAAAAAGAAGATGACAA
>JASGCU010000100.1:0-4484 GCA_030053935.1 Chitinophagaceae bacterium | reverse complement strand
AAAAACTATAGAAGAGAATAAAAAAACTATAGAAGAGAATAAAAAAACTATAGAAGAGAATAAAAAAACTATAGAAAACAGTATTCTAAGTTTATCTAAATATATCAAAGATCCAAACACAATAGCCGTTGAATTAAAAATATCAGTCGAATTTGTTTTAAAGATTTTGAACAACAATAAAACAAGATAAGATTCCATAACAAGAAGATAACCCATTTATGTAATCAAAATGTGTATTGTTATACAAGAACAGTTGGTTATCCATACAATAATAAAAAAGAAAATAGATATCCAATGAGTTAGTAAATAATTTACATGAAAAAAATACTTATTATAACATATTATTGGCCTCCTGCAGGAGGACCAGGTGTGCAGAGATGGTTAAAATTTACCAAATACCTTCCTTTTTTTGGAATAAAACCACACGTTTACGTCCCTGAAAACCCATCTTATCCATACATAGATGAAAGTTTAGAAAAAGAAATAAGCTCTGAAACCTGTGTGATAAAAAAAAAGATTTGGGAACCTTATATGTTTATAGAATTTTTGAGTAAAAAAAACAAAAGATTTAAAGGGGGCGACCTTCCAAATAAAAAAAATAAAACTTTCATAGACATTATTATTTTTTTTATTCGAGGAAACTTTCTCATCCCCGATGCTCGTAAGTTTTGGGTCAAACCCAGCATACAATATTTAACAGAATACATACAAAAAGAAAGCATAGATACTATTATCACAACAGGTCCCCCTCATTCTCTCCATCTAATAGGATTAGGATTAAAACAAATACATAATAATCTCAAATGGATAGCGGATTTCAGAGACCCATGGACTAATATTTCCTATCATAAAAACCTATACCTTACTTATTTTGCAAAACAACAACATACATTCCTCGAAAAAAAAGTTTTAAAAACAGCGGACTTAGTACTATCTACCAGTTTTACCGATGGAGAATATTTCCAAAAAAATGGAACAAACAATATAGAAATAATAACAAATGGATTTGATGATGAAGATTTTAAAAAAATAGGAACAACTAACAAATCTACAAACTTAAAATTCTCTATTGTCCATGTAGGTACTCTCAACTATTTACAAAACCCTAAAAACCTTTGGAAATCAATTCAAGAACTCATCACTGAAAACAAAAATTTTGAAGAAGACATTCTTATTAAAATGATAGGAAAAACAAATACCGACATAGAAAATACCATAACCGAATATGGAATCACAAAATATTACCAAAATACAGGATACGTAACCCATAGCCAAGCTCTTTTAGAAATGAATCAGGCAGATGTATTATTTTTAGTGAACTTTAGCACAGAAGATTCTCATGGTATCATTCCTGGTAAAATTTTTGAATATCTTATGACCGGGAACCCCATTTTATCCATAGGACCAGCAAAAGCAGACATAGAAAAAATATTAGAAAATACAGGAGGAGGAAAGCATTTTGATTTTCATCAAAAAAAAGAAATAAAAAATTATATTCTTACCCTTTATAATAACTTTAAAGCGGGAATAAAAATACCTACAAAGAATATAGAGCAATACAGCAGAAAAAAATTAACCGAAAAATTGGCACAAAAAATACACCACATGTAAATAATTATTCATACAACTCTTAAAGATATGCTCAAAAATTTACTCATTAAGAATTATGCTCTTATAAAAAACTTAGAAATAGATATTTCCCCGCACATGAACGTAATAACCGGAGAAACGGGAGCAGGAAAATCTATTATGTTAGGAGCTGTTGGTTTGCTCATGGGAAATAGAAGTGATAGTAAAACATTGCATTCCGAACAAGAAAAGTGTTTGATAGAAGGTGTTTTTGATATATCAGAGTATGAAATAGAATCTTTTTTTCATCAAAATGATATTGATTTTCAAAAACAAACTGTGGTACGACGAGAAGTGACAGCATCAGGTAAAACAAGGGCTTTTATTAATGATACCCCAACAACAGTAGAACTTTTGAAAGAACTCGGTAAATTTTTAATAGATGTCCATTCCCAACACGACAATCTTTTGCTTAGTTCAAACAGCTTTCAATTAGAAGTGGTAGATATGTATGCTGAAAATAAAACTATACTCAAGCAATACCAACTCATATTTACTGAGTACAAACAAATTCAAAAAAAATATGACTCTCTCCTACTCCAATCGGAAAGTTTGAAAAAAGAATTTGACTATAACACATATCTATGGGAAGAATTAGAAAAATTAGATATAAAAGAAGGAGAACAAGAACTCTTAGAACAAGAACTTTTATCACTCGAAAATAGTGAAGAAATAAAACAAAAAATAAATGAAGTACTGCTGATACTCACACAAGATAATTTTTCCATTCAAGCACAGTTTTCTACCGTCAAACAAGCTCTTGGGCAGGTATCTTCTTTTTCTAAAAGCATAAAAAAAATCCAAGAACGATTCGTTTCCCTTCTAATAGAATTACAAGATATAGAAAAAGACCTCATCCGAGAAAATGACCACATAGAATATGATGAAAACCGCATAAAAACCCTCAAAAATAAATTAGATACCCTCTATCTATTGCAAAAAAAACACAAAGCAAAGACCATCCAAGAACTTATTGAAATAAAAGAATCTCTCAAAGAAAAATTACTGATGGTAACTAATTTTGAAACGGATATACAAGAACTCCATACTGCAAAAGCAAAAAAACAAGCAGAACTTACTCTCCTTTCCCAAACCCTTACCGAGAGAAGAAACAAATCTTTGTCACCTCTTACCGCAGAAATACTTGCTTTAATACAAGATTTAGGAATGCCAAATGCAAATTTTCTCATAAAAAATACCCCCGTGCCGCATACACCACAAGGAACAGATGAAATTGAATTCTTATTTAGTGCTAATAAGGGAATACTTGTGAAAGAATTAAAAAATCTTGCATCAGGAGGAGAACTCAGCCGTCTTATGTTTGCTATAAAATACATACTGGCACAAAAAACATCTATGCCCACCATTATATTCGATGAAATAGAAACAGGAATATCGGGAGAAGTAGCAAATAAAATGGTGAAAATGATGAAACAAATGTCCAAAAAGCATCAAATAATATCCATTACTCACCTACCACAGTTTGCCGCAAAAGGAGACCTCCATTTTTTTGTTTATAAAGATAACTCCCATGAAAAAACTACGAGCAACATCAAAAAACTATCCTACGAAGAACGAGTTATAGAAATAGCAAAAATGATTGCGGGTGCAAATCCTTCCTTTGTAGCAACTGAAAATGCAAGAGAACTATTGGAAAATAAAAGTGAATGAAAAGAATATACCCTACAAGCTCACATCTAAAATCAACGTATCTCACAATTGAAATCGTCGTTTTTTTTATTCTTGATACAATGAATTTCAACATAATCACTTCGGGATTGTAGGTTTATAGAAATGTAATATCCACAATAACTTAAATAATGAGTGCGGTAAATGAAGAGACATCATGCATTGCGTCTCCATGATTCATAAGCGATGAACCAACATCCATCGTTATTATATTTGTTTAACCAAGCCTGACTCTCCTTTTTTAATCACCCCTTCCCCTCCTTTTAAGGAATAAAGTTTACTATCTGAAAACATATTTCAATGTCTTATGAATCACTCAACACTCATCTTTATTCATTAGATTCACTTTTTCTAAAGAAAGATTCATTTTTTTTAAGAAAAATTTATTTATTCTAGAGAAAAATTTACTTTTTCGTTTGATAGTTTCACTTTATGAACTTATTGATCCAATTTTACTCGAGAAGGTAGTATATACATATACATTAACATTGCCAAGATTCTAAAACACTAACAAGGTTTTATTATATATTCCTATAGTTTTTTCATCACTCTCTCTTTTTTTATAAACAAAAAAAGCAAGTATAAACCCTATTTTCTATAGAAATGGTAAAGATTCCTATGAAAAGAAAGAAAAATATTATTTTTTTGCTGTAATGGTATTGGTGAAATACAATATTGTTTTTTTACGTTTTTAATTCGCAACGGTCTTAATGAGTGTAAAGTCTATTGTAACATTTAAAATAGAAAGATATTGAAATTTTATTATATTTTGTGTAAGGAGAGTCGATAACAAATAAAAACGAAAGTGTCCAAAAATTCCTTCTTACAAAAATATTGAATTTTAAAACTCTTGGGAATCAAATAATGACAAAGTTATAAAATATGTCAAAATATCTTTTTGGACATTCTCAATAGATGGTTTTACATTAATTTGTTTTATTTCAAAAAAATATTTTATTGCATCAAATATAATAATTTACATTATGCCTTTTACTTACATTATTTTTCTAATGAAAATAACAATTTTTACAATTTATTTTTGTATTACCAATTATTGCTTTGCTCAACCATTTTCAGAGAAAACAAGCAATGAATTTATTTTTAAAGGAGCAGAAAATAGTGCGGCGGCTTTTGTGGATGTAGATAATGACGGTGATGAAGATCTT
>JASGCU010000099.1 GCA_030053935.1 Chitinophagaceae bacterium | reverse complement strand
TATGTAGTTTTTAGTTGCTTGCATTTGTAAGTTTTAAAATCCATCATTGTTTTTTAATTTCGTATTCTACAAAAATAATCCATTTATCTGTAATCTGTCGTTTTGTCAGTTTTTTATAGAACATAACATGTAGTAATAATATATAATGAGAAAAGTCTTTATTCTTGACTTTTGTTACAACAGTTTTGCCGCTTGTTTACTTTGACGAAATAAATTTTGAATCAAAGAAATATATATATTGACTCCCTTTTACATATTTTATAAAAAAATATGACTATTTAGCATCTTGTAAAAAATTGTTATAAACAAAATAATAAGTAATTGAGTATATTTTAATATATTTGTATAAATCATTCAAAAAAATGGAACTACCTGATAATATACGAGATACGAAAGTATGTATTCTCAATTTTTACAAAGAATTTTAGAATCTCATAATACTTGCTTAATAATCACAATACTTTATAAAAAAACATAATGTTCGTAATTTTTTTGAAAGAAGTAAATATTTTTTTAAGCTCGCTGATAGCATATTTAGTTATTGGGTGCTTTTTAGGGATGAGCGGTTTAGTATTGTGGGTTTTCCCTGATACCAATGTTTTGGAATATGGATTTGCGGAGATGGATGTATTTTTTAAGTATGCTCCATATCTTTTTTTATTATTAGTGCCATCCATAACGATGAGGAGCTTTTCAGAGGAAAAAAAAAATGGAACTTTAGATATATTGCTCACAAGCCCGGTCTCAGAAGAAGCCATTATAGGTGCAAAATATCTTTCGGGTGTTTTTTTAATACTTTTGGCATTAGCGCCGAGTATTATTTTTTATGCTTCTCTCTCTTTTCTTGCGTATCCTACGGGAAATATTGACACGGGAGCAATTATTGGTAGTTATATTGGGTTACTCCTGTTAGGAAGCGTCTTCGCTTCTATAGGTATTTTTTGTTCTTCCTGCACAGAAAGTCAAATTGTAGCATTTATTATCACTTGCCTACTCTGTTTTTTCTTTTATGAAGGGTTTGAATCCCTCTCTCGCATTGATGTATGGAAAAATTATTCTCTTTGGATGGAAAAATTAGGAATTGTAAGCCATTACCATTTCATAAGTAAAGGGATAATAGATATTGCTGATATACTCTATTTTATGAGTATTATTTTTCTTTTTTTACTTGCTACAAAAATAAGCTTAAGCTTCCAAAAATGACACTCAACCAACAAAAAAAAATAGAACATACCTTTTTATTCATAAATGGACTTCTCATCGTAGTGCTTCTTCATTTGGTTGGTAAGATATTTCCTCTTAGAATTGATGTCACAGAGGAAAAGAGGCATAGCATTTCTTATGCATCTAAAGAATTGCTCCGCTCTTTAGATGATAAAGTTTTTATTGAGGTATATTTGGATGGGGAACTCCCATCGGGTATGAAACGTTTTCAAAAATCTATCCAAACTCTTTTAGAAGAATTTCAAATATATGGCAAGGAAAACATTCAATTTGTATTCAAAGACCCCAGTATTGCCGCCTCTCAGCAATCTCAAAATACCTTTTATAAACATCTTATACAAAAAGGTCTCCAACCCACAAATCTTACTTTCAAAAAAAATGATAATCGCATAGAACGACTTATATTTCCGGGCTGTATTATTTCTTACTCTCAAAAGGAAAGAGCTGTAAACCTTTTGAAAGGCAATAAAAATAACGCTCCTGATGAAATTTTGAACCAATCCATTGAAAATATAGAATACAACCTCGCCTCTGCCATAAAAACAATCGTCCAAAACAACGTTCCCCGAATAGGAATAGTAGCTGACCATCACAGTATGGACAGCATCTATTTAGAAGGATTTTATACCGCTTTGCAAGAAAAATTTATTGTCAGAAATCTCAACCTTTCCCAACAAAATGATATAATCAACGGCTACGATGTTCTCATAATCATAAAACCTACCATTCCTTTTGAGGAAAAAGAAAAGTATTATTTAGACCAGTATCTCATCCGGGGGGGCAAACTGATGTTTTTTATAGATGCCTTACGTGTAAATATGGATAGTATTGATGCCGATGGTACCTACTCTTTCCCCGTAGAAAACGGTTTGGAGGATATGCTTTTCAAATATGGAGTTCGTATCAATCAAAACTTTGTTTTAGATGTCTCTTGTAGTGATATTCCCATTGTAGCGGGAAATGTGGGTAACCAACCACGTATGCAAATGCTCCCATGGCCGTTTTTTCCCGTCATTAGTAAGTATTCCGAACACAGTATAGTGAAAAATTTAGACATAATGCAACTCCGTTTTGTTTCTACCATAGACACAGTAAAGGCGATGGGTATCCACAAAACTCCCCTACTGTTCACCTCACCCTATTCCCGCATACTGAATGCTCCTGTATTAGTGAGAATACAAGATGTACAAGGCGGTATACTCCCGCAGTTCTTTAACTCTCCCTCGCAGCCGGTATCTTATCTTTTAGAAGGAAAATTTCAATCTTTTTATAAAAACAGGATACCCCGTGGTGTGAATAATTACGACTTTCTGTCCGAATCTCAAGAATCAAAAATACTTGTCGTGTCGGATGGGGACTTTGTGAGAAATGAAATAAATCCTGCCAATGGGAAATCCATGGAATGGGGATATGACCCCTATCTCAAGGTTCAGTATGCCTCTAAAGATTTTCTTTTTAACGCTTTAGATTATTGTATTGAGAAAGATGGACTGATACTAAGTAGGAACAAAAGCATCAAACAGAGATATTTAGACACCGTAAAGGTAAAACAATATAGAAATTTTATTCAAATCATAAACATTGCTACCCCTCTTTCAGGGATTATTCTATTTGGAATATGTTTTTGGTGGGGGAGAAAGAAAAAATGGGGTAAATGAAAAACACATCTGATAATGCAATAAAAAAAGAGAAAATCCGAAAAGTCCATTTTGATACATTTATAATTTTGTAAATGGTTGATTATCAATAGGTTTAAAACTCAATATTTCTGTAAAAAGGATTTTTCGGAGTGGATTCAACTATAATACATATACAGTTACACTAAAAAGTTTATGAAATCTACATTTATTAAAAAAATAGGTACCAACCTCACTTTTTGGGTTCTTGTATCTATCCTGTTAGGAATTTTAACAGGGCATTACTTTCCTGAAGTAGCACTCACCAACATATTACAAAATCCTATTTCCTTTCATTTGTATATAGTGGATTTTGAAATAAAAACTTCTTTGAGTGAGTTTTTGAGCAGTATATTCATCAGTACGGTAAAATTATTTATTAATCCTATTATTTTTCTTACCATTATTTTGGGAATTGTAAATATGGGAGATATAAAACAAGTAGGAACAATTGGATGGAAATCACTGGTTTATTTTGAAATAGTAACCACATTTGCTCTCCTGATAGGAATCGTAGTGGCATATATTATAGAACCCGGGAATAATGTTCCCCAAAGTATGCACGAAAACGCTCTCATACATACATATAAAGAAAAAGCAAAAGATTTTCATATAATTCCATTTCTACGTGCAAATATAACACTGCAAGTACTCTTACTATCCATAGTTTTAGGAATTTTATTGCATTTTTATTCTCAAAAAGAAAAGATAATATTGTTGCTTCACAAAATAAGTCATAGAGTATTTCAATTATTAGCGAAGGTTATGATTTTTGCTCCCATAGGAGCATTCGGAGGAATGGCTTTTACGGTTGGAAAATATGGAATAGGTACTCTTGCTATTTTAGGAAAATTGATGCTTACGGTTTATGTTACTATGGTATTTTTCGTCTTTGGGGTATTGGGGCTTATTTTGTGGTATTATAAAATAAAAATAGGGAGTTTTTTAATATATATAAAAGAGGAGATACTCATTGTATTAGGAACTTCCTCGTCAGAAGCAGCTCTCCCTTATCTTATGCAGAAATTAGAAGCAATAGGATGTCACCGTTCTATTGTTTCTTTGGTGGTCCCCGCGGGGTACTCTTTTAATTTAGATGGTACTACTATCTATCTTTCTATGTCTGTTCTCTTTTTAGCACAGGTTTTTCATATACATTTAGATTTTACACAATTTTTAACCATTATTGGTGTGCTTATGATAACGTCTAAAGGTGCAGCGGGAGTAACAGGGAGTGGTTTTATAGTGCTTACTTCTACTCTTACTACTTTACAAATAATTCCTCTTGAGGGACTTTCTTTGCTCATAGGTGTAGATAGGTTTATGTCCGAAGCAAGGGCTATTACAAATTTTATTGGAAATGGGGTCGCTACAGTTTTTATAGCCCATTCTGAAAAACAAGTAGATACAAACAAAATGCCTCCTTCTTTTTATGCAAAAGAGAAAAACACATAAAAACTTCTATTCTTACCTCATTCTTCTTTCAGAATACCCATTCCGTTGGATACAGCAGATACGTTAAAGAATCCTACCACAGGGTCATCGTCTATAATTTTTATAGATCCATTTTCTATAGTAGCAGAGAATATATTTGTTTGAGCATTAGCAAAAGAGGTTGCAAAAAGTTCTCCAAATCCTCCCGCTCTATTGGTTTGTGTTTTTACATTGGATAGATAAAAAAAAGTTTCATCGGTAATAGAATATACCTCTACATACAGAGTATCGCCTTTTTTGTAGGGTGATTTTATAAATAGGGAGTCAGAATCTGAAGTGATAGCATTATTAAAAGAACGCCTTACAGGGGGGATAAGATATATACCATCTATTTCTGCTCCTCTACTATTACTCGCATCGTAAGCGAGGACTATTTCATTTGGTTTATTGAAAAATTGATTATTTTTCCATCCTTTTATCCAATAGGCATCACCTTTGCCAGGAAAATCACGTAGCCATATTTCAGAAAACCATCTTTTATTACTCACAAAAGCATTCGTTGGTGGGACGAAAAATGTAATGCTATCTACCTGTGGAACTCGTTTCATTTTAGATACAGATACGTAGTTTTTATCATTGTATGCTACCTGAAGTATATATGTTTTCCCAATTTCTCCAAATGTTCTTCCTTCTTTTTTGGGATCCCATTCGTAGTATCCTTTTGTTTTTCCTTCTTGGAAAGTAAATATCTTTTGAAAATTGGTACTATCTATTATTCTTACTGTTGCTCCGCTTACTCCTTCGGATTCAGAGTTATCAAAATAGGGATTTGTATATAAAAGTTTGATGACCTGAACAGCATCTTTATTAGAAACTATCGCATCTACTACTAATACTCTCTCTACTTTTGCCACTTCTATGGTTATTAGATCCTCACATGCAAAGAAAATAATACCTATAAGAATATATTGTGCTATTCGTTTTGTTTTTTTCATGGTTGTTTAAAATTTAAAATTATATGAAATACCTGGAACGACCGATCCTATAACCGCAAACTGATATGCATAAGTTTGTGCTGGTCCTACGAGTTGTCTCATTGTTCCTTGTGATGTATAAATGCTAAAAGGGTTTCTTCTTCCGTAGAGATTATAAATAGATAATACTACTTGGTGGTTTATTTTACGTGGTTGTCCATTAGGTTTTATGGGTTTTGAATTCCATGTAGCTCCTATATCTAATCTATGATAGTCGGGAATACGTGTGTTATTTCGGGAATTGCTGTAATTATAGGGTACGGTTATATTTTGAAATTGATACCTTGATGTAGGGAGTGTAGTGGGAGTTCCTGTTATGTATGTAAAATTAGCAGAAAGAGACCACTGAGAATTTATATCATAGAAAGTAGTAATTTTCAGGTTATGGGTTTGGTCATAGCGAGTGGGGTACCACGTTCCGTTATTTATATCATCTATTTTTAATTCTGTTCTACCGAGTGTATAGCTTACCCATCCATTAAACTTGCCTTCTTTTTTTTGAAAATACCATTCTATTCCATAGGCTCTCCCTATACCGGGCAAGACAGCCCCTTCTAAATATCTATTGATAAGTAAATTAACACCGCTCACATAATCCAATTGATTGGTAGTAGTTCTGTAATATACTTCTACTGATGCCTCGTATATATTTTTTTTGAAATTTCTAAAATATCCTAATACAAACTGGTCGCCGGTTTGTGGTTTAATGTTATTGGTGCTTTGTGTCCATACATCCAATGGATTAGAAGCAACGGTATTGGATATGAGGTGTATGTATTGAGCCGTTCTATTATAGCTTCCTTTTATGGACTGCTCTTTATTAAAGGCGTATGTAAAAGAAATCCTTGGCTCGGGATTCCAGTAAGATTGTATGAGTTCTCCGGCAGCTGCTTCTTTTACTACACTCGGAATCTTTGAATACCCTTTTCGGAAATATTGAAAATCATACACAGTAGCCGCCCCTATATAATAATAAGTAGATAAGCGGATCCCATAATCTAAAGAAAATTTAGAAGTTATTTTTTGTTGGTTTCCTATATAAAAAGATGATTCTATAGAATTCTTTTTTGGTAGACTAATATCACTCTTTTCTCCGTTACTTATACCAACTGCATTCGCTGGATTAAAGATATAAAAAATAAGTTCCGCTCCAAAACTTATTTCATTATTTGCATTCACAAAATATGTAAATTCGGGCTTAAAATTTATAGTGGATATATCTGATTTCCATGTAAATTGATTTTCTTCGTTTTGAACAAATGCCAAACTATAATCATAATTACTATAAAAAAAACTAAAATTAGAAAATATTTTTTTAGAAAAAAGATGATTCCATCTCAATGTAGCGGTAGTATTTCCCCAAGAGAACCCTTGATTCGCACTAAACATAAAAACATCTCTTCCAAAATATCCCGAAAGAAATATTCTATTATTTTCGTTTATTTGATAATTTGTTTTGAGGGTAAGGTCATAAAAATAAAGCTCCGCTCCTCCGTCTAAGATATCCGTAAATGGTTTTATTAAAGCATCTATATAAGACCTTCTGCCCGCAATAATAAACGATCCTTTATTTTTTTTGAAAGGTCCCTCTATTGCTAATCTGCTAAAGATAGTTCCTATACCTCCGTTTACTTGGAATTTCTGATTATTGCCTTCTTTCATTTTTATATCTAATATGGAAGAAATTCTCCCTCCAAAACGAGGTGGAATACCACTTTTATACAATTTCAAATCTTTCACCGCATCAGGATTAAAGACAGAAAAGAAACCGAATAAGTGACTCGCATTATAAACAGGGGCTTCATCTAATAGTACTAAATTCTGACCCACGCTTCCACCACGAACATTGAACCCCGATGCTCCTTCCCCAACAGTGCTTACTCCGGGTAAGAATTGAATTGTTTTTATGACATCTATTTCTCCCGCAAAAGAAGGGACTTTTAAGACAGTTTGGATATCTAATCTCTTTATTCCTATCTCTGTGCTGGTTACGTTATAATTTTCCTTTTGACCTGAAATCAAAACCTCTTCTAATTGTTTCTGCCCCACCAATAAAGAAATATCTATTCTTTGGTCTGCTTCCAAAACAACCTCTTTAGCAAGGGTTTCATAGCCAATAAAACTATATTCCACAGTATATGTCCCCGCAGGAATAGAAATGGAATAAAATCCATATACATTTGCCACAGTACCGTACTCTGTTCCTTTTATTCTAATATTTGCTCCTATTAAATCCTCTCCATTAGAAGCATCTTTTATAGAGCCACTGATAGTATAACTTTTGGTTTGTGCCATTGCACCGCCACTCCACCATAATATCCCTATTATCAATAATAATTTTATTTTTTGCGTCATAATAATTGTTTAGTATGTAGATGTTATATTTCTCCATATTAAGCTTTTTTTAATTTCTTTCAAAATATTATAGAAAAAATGCTTAAGGAGGGTTCTAAAAATTCAAAATTATTTTATTTTGTTGGTAAATAAGGTTGAAGAAGTAATTGGTATATTTTTCTCTACTAAGATTTTTATTTTGACCTCCCCCAGCCCCTCCACGAAAACGTGTTAGGTTTTGAAAACCTAACACGTTTAATAAAGAGGGGAGTTTTTGACTTCCCCCAGTTACCAATATTTCGGTGCTACGCACCTTTTGATTGTGTTGTTGTGGCATTTTTATAACAAAATTACAGGGATACACCCTTAAAAAGCAACGTAGTTGCGAAATGTTGGTAGTGCGTAGCACCAAAATATT
>JASGCU010000098.1 GCA_030053935.1 Chitinophagaceae bacterium | reverse complement strand
AGTTACTTTGTTATTTTTCATTTTTGATATTGATTTTATTGTCTTAAAATTTTTTTAATTTTTTTGCCTTTTGCTAATTCGTCAATAATTTTGTCTAGGTACCTTACTTTCTTGGTTAAAGGATTTTCAATTTTTTCTATTCTGTAACCGCAAATTAATCCTTTAATTTGTTCTGCATTTATTTAAATCAGAAGCATAAACAAACAAATACCTTTTAGTATATTTATTATAGTCAAATATTAATTTTTGAAGTTCTGTTTGAAGTTCTAAAATTCCCATTCTTTTTTTAAGATACTTGTCTAAAATGCTTGCCATAGTTTGTAAATATAATTAATTTTATTTTCTGTGTAGGGTTTTTCTGCATGATACCTAACATCTGTTTTACGAAAATTGGGCAGTTATAATACATTAAACTATGGAAGGGACGAAAAAAAGATATGCAAATAGAGCTCATGAAATTTTTATTGTACCATCTCTTTTATAGGATGTATTTTCTCTTGTAAGAGAGTTATGGGTGAAAGCACCCTATCCAGCATTATAAAAATGGTATAAAATGAACTCATACTTGTCCCCATCATATAATGGGTACAAAAAAATAGTTCTCGGTTTTAACCAAGAACTCTCTTAATTATGGTAAAAAGTAGCGGGAGTAGGACTCGAACCTACGACCTTCGGGTTATGAGCCCGACAAGCTACCACTGCTCCATCCCGCAATATGTTTTATATTATAAATGATATTATAAAAAATGGTATCTATTCAAAAAACAAAGAAATACATATTTTTTGTTTTTTTCTATTTTTAGAATTTACACATATTATTATAATTCTTTCTTTTTCATCATAAAAAGATAAAAATATGCTAAAATAATTTTTTTTTTGAATAAAAATGTGTTTTTATGATACTAATTTTTGTTTTTCTTATAAAAGAGTTTTTTTTATGGGGGTTTAGCGTATCAATTTTACTATTCCTCTTTGTTCTATGAGAGGTTTTGAAGTATCTACATTGTTATTATATGTTATTTTATAGACGTAGCTTCCTGTTGGGAGTAATTTTCCGTGGTATTCTCCATTCCACTTAAATGTAACATCATTACTAAAATATACAAGTTCTCCCCATTTGTTATATATAAATATAGAAAAATCTTTTACATACGAATTGGGAAATATGGAGAATGTTTCGTTTTGGACAAGCCCTTGTGCATCGGGGGAAAAAGCAGTTGGTGCATAAATAATAGCGGAGCAGTCATCGAATACGGTTATTACAGAGCGTCTACAAGTGCTTCCATTTGTAAAAATAACTTGATATACACCTGCTTGGTTAATTTTGAGTTTTTGTTGCGTTCCAATAATGATAGATTCGGGTAATTTTTTCCATTGGTATGTATTAAATTCTCCGGGTGATACTTCTATAGATGGATTTATGGGGTCTAAAGAACAAAATTTAGCAGTTTGGGGGAGTTTCACTGCGGTATCGGAAATAATAATAATATTTGCGGTGATAGTTTGTGTTTGGATGCATTTACTTTGCCTATGAGTAGCTATTACTGTGTAATCTCCTGTGGAATCTACGTTTATATTTGCTATGGTATCAGATATTGTTTTATTATTTCTTTTCCATACAAAAGAAGTTTGGGATGGAGAGGCGGTATTTGCGGTAAGTGTGACTTGGTTTTGGTTAGAGCAATTTGGAGTTTGCGTCAAGGAGAGATTTATATTTTTATATACCTGGACGAGTTTAGATGCAAAACTTCTGCAAGAGGATGTATTATCTCTCACTCTTACGGTATAATTGCCTCCTTCTGTAATGGTTATCTGTTGGGTAATGGCTCCGTTATTCCATGCGTATGAAAAAATAGCATTTTGAGGAGAAACAACAGCATTGAGTATTCTTGTTCCTAAACAGCTGTCGCCTGTAGTCGTGATAGTGACGGATGGTGGAGGGGTTACAATTGCTTCTATTTTTTCAATACGTTTGCAAGATATCGCAGAAGTGGTTGCTTCTACGGTATAAGTTCCTGATGAGGTAATTGCTATTGAGTCTCCTGTTCCGATGGTATTTCCTGATGAATTTTTCCATGTGATGGTGATATTTTTATTTGCAGGAATAATAAATATCTTTCCAGCTGTGCAGATAGTTTGTGTGGGGTTGAAAGAAATTTGTGGTTGTGGAGATTGTAAAACAGCAATATTAGATTTTGTAACAATACAGTTATCTTCTATTCGTGTGACTTGCACAGTATATGTTCCAAATGGTATTTCGGGAATAGTAATAGAATCTCCTGAAAAAGTATTGGCAGCGGGAGTAATATTTCTACCAATCTGGGAGGATATAATTTGAAAAGAATAATTACTTTTTATGTTTGTTTTTATTTTTATGATGCCGGATTGGCAACCTGCTACTCCTATTATGGTATCTTTAAAGGAGGCAATATTAGAATTTATTGCTAAGCCGAAGAAGGAGGTTTTACATTGGGAAACGGGGTTATTGATTTGGAGTTGATATGTTCCTGCAAGGAGATTATTGATGGTGTGATTGGTGGGCGGGTTTGAGATAGGGGTAGTGGGTATAGTTTTTGCACCGGATAGAGTATACGAAAAATCACCTATGGTTTGAAGGGAAATATGTATCATGCCATTGTCTTGTCCGCAGTCGGCAGCATTAGAGGTAGATGCGGTTGCTTGTATTTTTGGGTTGATAGTAAAAGCAACTTTACTCGTTGCAGAACATTTAGTAATAGTATCTGTTACAAGGACACCGTATTCGAATATACCTGTAGTTTGTGTATTGACAGGTTGTTTTCTTGTTTTATTGCCATTTTCAGCACCGTTGAGGTACCATATATAAAAATCTCCTAAATCGGCATCTAAATCAGGAATGGTATCACCTTGGCAGATGGTAGTATTACTTCCTAAATCTACTGTGGGTCTTACATCGATGACTCTTACTTCTACGGTATCAGAATAGCATCCCATAGCATTTATTATAGATACTTGTAAGGTGCTTGGTGTGGTAACAGTTATTTGTCTCGTGGTTTCTCCCGTAGACCATTGGTATGTTTGTCCTGCTACATCGGTATTCCATGCGGATAGGATTACTCCATTATCATTACAAATGGGTTGAGGAGAGGTAATTTGTGGTTTTTCGGGGGTGACATTTATGGTGATATTTCTTTGCAGAGTGGTATCTAAGAGACATCGGTTTGTCACTTGGAGTCGTATGGTAAAAGTTCCTGCTGTTTTGATAGCATATTCAAATTCTTTGAGGGAAACGGTAGTATCGGGTAAAAACCATTTGAATTTATCTATATCAGAGGATTCGGTAGCAATAAATTGAGTTTTTCTTCCGAGGCAGCCATTCTGAAAATCCATAGTAATTTCATTGGTAGGTGCAATATATGAATAGATAAAAGAAGGAAGCCCTAATCGTGAGGAGGTTCCGCCGGCAAGGGTAATGCCCATTGGATTCACGGTGACATTTGCTCCCTGCCCTTCGGGATTATTAATAGTTGCTAATACATTTCCATTATCTTTTGCAATATACATGGTTTTATCAGGTCCTATTTGAATCGCTCCAAAAGAAGGTTCTGAGGCAACTACATATTTTGTATTTTGTATGGCTGTTATTTTTTGTGCATCTGTTATTTTTGCAGTAAGGGTATCTACTCCGAATTGTATTAATTTAGAAGCAGTACCTTCTTTTGTGGTTATGTATATGTTAGATCCATTTGGAGAAAAAGCCAATCCATATATTTCCGATGGCAGAGGTTCTGAAATATCTATAGTAATAGCAGAATCCACTCTTCCGTTCGTGGTATTAAATTTTGCTATTTCTAAAAAGTTATCTTGCAGATTGGGAATGGTAGTGGCTATATAATCTGAATTGGGAGAAAGAGTCAAAAACCCTTTTCCATTTTTTTCATTACTGAAAGCATGGGGTCTTCCTGTGGTAGAAATAGTTGCATTTGCTATTCCATTTTTATCAATAAAGTAAGCGCGGTAGTTATTATTTCCATATTCGTGTGCGATGATCCATATAGTATTAGAAATATCTTGGGCGGTGAGTCGTTCTGTGGATTGTGAAAATAGACGTTTATTTTTTGAGATTACTCCCCCATTAGCACTGTCTAAGCTCATATCTACGAGGGTATAACTCATTTGAAAGGTTTTTTCTCCATAAACAGATTGGGTTGTAATTATGTAATAGAGAAGTTTATTGTCGGGTATGGGTATAATAAGAGATGATTGTGCTGAGGTGCTATCTCCGCCTATTTTTGTTCCGTTTTCCATAATGCGATGTTTTTTATTCCAAACGGTGCTTCCGTTGGTATAAAAAAGAAGTTTTCCATTTATATCCGAAATGGTAGCACATCCTTGTGGAGAAGTCATTTTGTTTGCATCGGCGATGGCTATTGCAGGGGATTTATTAAAATTAATACCAGCTCTTTCTCCAAAGTACCATATATTTGCTTTTTGTTCTTTATTTCCATACCATTTTACTTCAAAGGATTTCACAGTATAGCAAGAGGTAGCGGTGTTTATGACCTTTACCCAATAAGTTGCTGCGGAATCTAATTTTGCTGTTGCTGTGGTGGCTCCTGTTGACCATAGATAGCTATAAGTAGCAGAACCAGTGCTGGGAGTAGCATCTAAGGTCACAGATTCGCCGATACAGACAGTGGTATCTTTTAGGTTAACCTCTATATCATTGCTGGCAATATTTATAACTTGGGTGAGGGTTTGGGTATACCCATTGAGGGTAGCAGAAAAACGGACTGTATAAGTGCCTGGATTTTGGTATTCGTGAATAGGGGCGTAATGCAATGAATTTTCTCCATCGCCAAAAGCCCATCGGACGGATTCGGGATTTGGAGATACATCGGGGAAAAAGACAGTAGTATTCTTTTGACAGATGCCTGTGGTCTGAAAAGACATTTGAAAACGGAACTGTGCAGGCGGTGCGGAGACAGAAAATTGCATAGCCCTGGTACCTGCATTTCCAAATAAAGCTCTTTCTTCGTATTTTATTTTATCCGCAGTGCTATCGGCTTGTTTTATTATTCCTAAGAAAAAAGCCCCTCCATTTGATTCCTGATAGATATGATAGATATTTCTATCGGGAGCTTTTTTGAGACCGAAGCTTCTATAAAGCCCGTTTGAGACCTTCGGATTGGGAAAAATTACTTGCGATGTGTTTTTTTGTATATCGTATTGGTATACTTTTCCTTGCAAACTGCTGCTACTTCCATAACGTGAGTAGTATAATTGTGAACCGTTAAAAGACCATTCTACACCAAAAATGGATTCTGTTATTCCATCAGATACCGCTGTGTTGAAAAGTTGTTTTACAAATGCTAGCTTTCCTGTGGAGGGCTTGAAGGATAGAATTTGTATATTTCTTTGAGCGGTTTTAGGAGCGACTGCAATCAACAGAGAATCATTTCTTAAGGAAAAAAAAGAAAAACCTGCCGCTTCCAAGGATGGATTATTTGCATTTTCAAAAGAAAAAGAGCTGGTATCCATACTTGCAGAGGTTATTTTCAAAAGCTGGTATCTTCTATTGAGTTTATTTTGACCCAATAACCAAAAAAAACTTCTATCCGCAGATGGAATAATAGCTACTGCACCTGAAGGATTTTTAAAAAGAGTGCTTTCGTTTTTGCTCGTTATAACTCCCGCAGGAATTACTGAAGCATTTCCTAATGCCTCTCTATCAAAAAGAGAATACTGTATTTCTGCATCGGTATAAGTAAAAATATAAAATAATCTTTGACTTCCCGGAACAGGGCAACCAACCACTCTCTGTGAAGCACTGCTCATAGCACTTAATCCCATACCATTTGGAACGATTTGATGATCTCTATCGTATACCGTATTTCCATCTGTATAGAATAGAATGTTCCCATTCAAAGGGTCAGCAACCACCAATCCTCCCTGAGAACTAAAAGCCACCGATTTGTCTGCCGATACCCTTGCGGTATAATTTCCTTTATCAAAATCTATTCCATTACTCGTATTTCCAAATTTCCAATGGAGGTCTGTGTAATCCTGTCCTGCACTTTTTATGATACTAAAAATGACTATCCCCACACTTACAAAAATCTTTTTATTCATTGTTTTTTTTTATTTACCATTACTTATTTTACGCAAAAATATAATAAAAATTTCGTATTGTTAATGTAATATAGTTTTAGTAAACTCTTAATAGAGTTTCAATTGTTGTAATTAATAAGGTTCTAATATTTGTAATTATTTATCTACTATTTTTTTTATGGTAATAAAAAATAAACAAAATAGAAACAGTGAAAGCACATAACCTTATCCCAATCCCTAAAGAATGGTATGATTCTATTAACATACATGCTACTCTTCACTGTTTGTAAATCTTTCGTATTCTATTTTTTATAGTTTTACTATACCCTTGGGGTTATAGTTAAATAATTACACAATATTCCTAATTCTATTTCAAAAAAACATCCTCACTCAATACCTCATAAAGTATAGCTCTCTTTCAATATCCAATAAATAAGAGGTCCTGTAAAAGTTATGTAAAGCCAAAGAGGATAGATAATACGAGCTATTTTTTTATGTATAATATAATCTCCAATAAGTCCTTTATAGGCAACCAATATAATAAACGGCAAACAAAAAGTTGCTAAAAGAATATGAGTAGATAAAAAAAAATAATACAAGAATTGAGTATTTTGTATGGCATTTTTTTCTTCTACAGATAAGACACTATCGTGATTTATATCTCCATACTTGACTGCTCCACTGGCAAAAACATGGAGAAAAAATAATATCAAGAAGAGAGAGGATATAACTAATGCTATCTTCATAATATTACTATGGAGTATTTTATGTCCTCGTTTTATAGCAATCACTCCTATAATAATGAGGAAGAACACGAGAGTGTTTAGCAATGCATTGATAAGAGGAAGCATAGTAAGATTTTTTTGTAAAATGCTTATATGTTCCATTTTATCCGCTTTATTAAGTCCGTAAATAAGGATAATAGAAAAAATAAATATTCCGTATTGAATATAGATGTCTTTTGTTTTTGTAATTTTCATCTTCTGAGTTTAAGCATAATTTTATAAACAGTTCTTACTAAAATATCTGTATGTACAAATAATAGAACTACTCCAGTAGTAATATAAGTATCGGCAAGGTTAAATATATAGTGAAAAAGGGGTATTTTTGTATTGGCTAAAAAAGGAAACCATTCGGGGATGGTCATAGATTCTATGGCTGGTATGTAAAACATATCTACTACTTTGCCAAAAAAAAGTTGAGAGTATTGTATTTTAGGCAGAATAGATGCGATTTGATAAGAATGGGGAATACTTTCACTAAATACAGCGGCATATAATAAATTGTCTATGAAATTTCCAATACTCCCAGCTAAATAGAAAGCCATCACTATTATTATTTTTTTATTTGCATAATTTCTGATGAGATATTGTATCATCACAATAGAAATAATAATCAGAATAAATCGGCTGCAAGTAAGATTCACCTTGCCAAAATCACCACCGTATTTCATTCCCATAGCCATGCCTATGTTTTCGGTGAATATAAATTCAAACCAATTTTCTATAAATACTATCTTTTCTCGGTAAAACATATGGAGCTTTACCCATATTTTGAGAGATTGGTCTAATAATACTAAAATACATACAAGGGTATATATTTGTAAATAGGTGTATTTTTGGTTCATTTTTTATGCAATAACAGACAGAGAAAAAATAGTATCATGAGTTATAGTGGGGGCTAAAAAAATTGATTTTTATTTCACCAAGAATAAAGCAATATGCGATTCTATATTATAGAAAGGTTCTTGTATTGTAACTACTTATGTTCTAAATTTTTTAGCAAAATAAAAAAAATTGTAACTATTTAAAATTTTATAAAAAAATTGTTACAAACAAAATAATAATTTACTCACATTACGCAAAAGCAAAAATATAATAAAAATTCATATTTATAACTTTGTAAAATTTGATTATCAATAGTTTTAAAACTCAATATTTCGGTCCAAAGGACTTTTCGGAGGGGAATCATGTTTTAATTCTTTAGGGGAGTTCTAAAAATTAAATATTTGAACATCATATAAATATATGTACTTTTTAACAAA
>JASGCU010000097.1 GCA_030053935.1 Chitinophagaceae bacterium | reverse complement strand
TTTTGTTTTATAATCGGTTTTTGAAACTATCCCGTATTTTCTATTTTATTTCTCTATTAAACGGCGATAATCGGTATTTTGTAATAATGCATCTAATTCCTTTGTATCGGATATTTTCACCTTGATCATCCATCCGTCTTCGTATGGTTTTTTATTTACGAGTTCGGGACTGGTGTTAAGACGAGTATTCACTTCTATTATTTCTCCACTTACAGGCATAAAGAGGTCAGAAACTGTTTTTACTGCTTCTACGGTGCCAAATACTTCTCCCGCTTTTTTTTTATCCCCCACTTCGGGGAATTCTACATATACTATATCTCCTAATTCATTCTGTGCGAAATCAGTGATACCTACAGATAGTATATCTCCCTCTACTTTTACCCATTCGTGGTCTTTTGTGTATAATACATTACTCGGAGTGTTCATTCTTATTATGGTTAATTTCTTCTTTTAGTAAATTTATATATTCTGATATATCATTATTAAAACATGCCTGTTTAAATGTTTCAAAAGCAGTGTGTTTTATATTTGTGTTGAGAGACATCTCTTTTTTTTTTTCTATTTTTTTTCGGGAACGGGAAACAATCTGCCTACAATTTTCAATTTTTTTTCCAAAAATATCTTGTAAATCTTTATACTCATAGTTAAAAATTTCTTTTAATATATAAAGAGATCTTTCTATGGGATTCAGGGCATTATAAAATATAGAAAAAGCTTTGTACAATTTTTTTTCTTCTACAGCTTCGTCTTTTTCAAAAGGGTCGTTATCACCAATATTGGTAACATCATCTATATGTATAGTATTTTTTTTAAAACGAGTATTACGAATATGATTCAGAGAAGCATTTTTTACCGATTTTATAAGATAGTTTTTTGTGTTTAACACCTTCGTTTGATCTATAGTAAGCCATTTTAAAAATATATCTTGTACAATATCTTCTGCATCTTGAATAGATCCTACTATCTTAAAAGCAATGCTTTCCAAAGAATGTTTATATAATACAATAGGTGTTGTTGTCATAAATATAGATATAAGGATATTTTAATTACGTATGAGATTATGTTTTTTTGAGAATCAATTTGCTAATATAATAAAAAATCTACAGAAAAAAGATATTTATAAGTTTTTCTTTGTAATACGAGTATAAAAACAAATTATAAATGAAATAAAACAAAAAAAAAAACGAGGAGAGAGTAAAATCCCCTAAAAAAACATAAAATACAATTTATAAATGTTATTTACCACATTAGAAAAACAATAACACATATTAAAATGGCATCTTTTAATTATCAAAAATATATAAGTTTTATAAATAAGTATAATAATTTTACCCAAAGATTCATTACTGGTATTTTTGGAGCATTGATTATCATCTTTTTTTTAACTTTTCATAAGTACACGTATTTTATTTTATTTTCTTTACTTCTCATATTTTTACAAAGAGAATATTACTCTTTAGTAAAACTAAGAGGATATACTCCACTGGCTTTAATTGGAATCATGATAGGTCTTGCTTTACACGGGCTTACATTTTTGTATCTTATTGATGCTATACCTCCAGAGTATTTTTATTTTGTGTTTTTATTAACAACATTACTTTTTATAACAAAAATTTATAAAAAGAATGATAGATTTCCTTTTATGAGTTTAGCACAAACGTTCTTAGGAATTGTATACATTGTAATTCCTATTTGTATGTTACATGTCTGTAGTTTTTATAGAGGCGAGTACGATTGGGGGATATCTTTAGGTATATTTTTAATACTTTGGAGCAGTGAAACAGGTGCTTATATAGTAGGAATTAATTTTGGGAAGACAAAGTTTTTCCCGAGAATATCGCCAAAAAAAACATGGGAGGGTTTTTGGGGAGGTGCTTTATTTTCTTATATTATGGCTTTTGGTATTTCATTTTTCTATGTACAAATAGGAATTATTGACTGGCTTATTATTGCTACTATTATTATTATCAAAGGAACCTATGGAGATTTAGCAGAATCACTATTCAAAAGAAGCCTACAAACAAAGGACTCAGGACATGCATTGCCAGGACATGGAGGATTTTTAGATAGATTTGATGGTTTTTTATTTTCTATTCCACTCATATCACTCTATTTGAAAATATTTGTAAAATAAAAATATGTACTATATCACAATTTATTATACAACATTAAAAATTAAAAAACACTATGACAGAATGGTTTCATAAAAATAATAAAGGAATAAGAACATCTACGGACGAGAAAAAAGATGTTCCCGATGGTATGTGGCGTTCAACCCCGAGCGGACTTATTCATATAAGAGAATTAAAAAATAATTGTTATGTATCCCCTGAAGATGGTTTTCACATACGGATTGGATCAAAAGAATATTTCGAAATACTCTTTGATAAAAATGATTTTACAGAACTGAATACAAACATCTACTCAACTGACCCCTTAGAATTTACAGATACTCAACCCTATAAAAAACGAATAAAAACAACTATGGATACTTCTAACCTAAAAGATGCCATTCGTTGTGCTTATGGAACACTAGATTATCATAACGTAGCCATTGCTTGCATGGACTTTATGTTTATAGGAGGATCTATGGGAAGTGTGGTAGGAGAGAAAATATCAAGAACAATAGATTACTGCTTAAAAACCAAAACCCCTCTTATAATTATCTCTAAATCAGGTGGTGCAAGAATGATGGAAGGTAGTTTTTCTCTTATGCAGATGGCAAAAACATCAGCAAAATTATTTCTCCTATCCGAGTCCAAAATACCTTATATATCTGTTTTGACAGATCCTACAACAGGTGGTGTAACCGCCTCTTACGCAATGTTGGGAGATTTTAATATAGGAGAGATTGGTTCTGTTATAGGTTTTGCAGGAGCAAGAGTCATAAAAGATACTATAGGTAAAGAACTACCAGCAGGATTTCAAAAATCAGAATTCTTACTAGAACATGGATTTTTAGATATTATAGTAGACAGAAGACAACTGAAATCTACTATTAGTAACCTATTAAAAATGATAAGAAATTAATTTTACTATTTTTTTACGTTGTATAAAATATATTATATAATTACAAATATATTTTGAAAACGAACATAAATGAGATAAAAAAAATATCTAATTTTAAATGTAAATATTTATTATACCCTATATATTAAAATTCACAAAACAACTTTTTTTATTATGATAGTATTATATGTTATATGTATATTAATAGGGTTGGTTTGCTCAGCTACTATATCTGGCATGGAAATAGCCTTTTTTTCTCTCAAACAAAAAGAATTAGCGGAATGCAAAACTTCTTCACGCCCGAGAGATAAAAAAATAATCCTTATCATACAAGAAAGCAGAAAGATTCTTGCTACTATCCTTATAATGAATAATTTGGTAAACGTATCTATAGTACTTATATCTACGATTTTAGTAAGAAATTTTTTAAAAGGAGAGATGACCCCATACGAAGTAACTATTTTTACTTTTTACAACACCTCTGTAATTGTTTTTTTCGGAGAACTTCTTCCAAAAGTATATGCAAATGCAAATAATCTTAAAGTATCTAGAATGACTGTAAATATTCTTAGCTGCTGTGTGAAAATATTTACTCCACTCTCTTTTTTTCTACTATATATAGGAAAATGGTTTGAAAAACGAATCAAGATTACTCCTCATACTTTTAGCATAAACGATTTACACAGAGCAATAGAAATAAGCTCTATGGGGGAGAATAAAGAAATAAAAATAATGTTAAAAGGAGTTATTAATTTCGGATCTGTAAACGTAGAAAAAATAATGTCTAAAAGAGAATCTATTGTTTCTTGTGAAATAAACGAATCTTTTGAAAATATTAAAAATAAAATTAAAAATATTAACTTTAGCAGAATTATTGTCTATGAAAAAGATATTGATAATATACAAGGGGTTTTATATGTGAAAAATATTATAGTGCATATTCAAAATGACGTGGTAGAATGGAAAAAAAATATGAAACCTGTAATATTTATTCCCACTACAAAAAGAGTAAACGTATTGTTTAACGAATTGCAGTTGAAAAATATCCATACCGCAATAGTAGTAGACGAATATGCACGTACCGTTGGACTCGTAACAATAGATGATTTATTTAAAGAACTGCTCTACGAAGTAACTGAAAAAGAACACACGGATCAATAATATGTTTGCGAACATATATTTTTTACAAAAAATGAAAGTGTTTTTTTATTTATTTAGAGAATAAAGGGTATAAAAAATATTATTTCATAAAATATAGATAAAATGTATTATTATACATTATTAAATTATTTAAGTATTCAAGAAAACGAAAAAATATTACACTCAACAATATGTATCATTATAAAATTATTTTATCTATTCTATGTTATTTACTGGTGGGATCTCTTTTGGCAGATGATATAGGAAAAGCTAAAAAAGCTCTTGGTGAAAAAGATTTCAAAAAAGCATTAAAATATACAGCGGAAGCATTAAAAGATAATCCCAATAACCCAATTGCCTATTATATACTTTCTTCGGTTTATATAGACAGATCTTTTGAAAATTATAATATTGATCTATCGTATAGATATATTATAAAAGCAGATAGCCTATGGGTATTCCTGAAAGAAAAAACACAACAAAAATTTATAGAAGATGGGTATAATCCCGAACTCTTTCTAACCCAAAAATCTGCAATAGAAAAAATGGGATATGATAGAGCAATCAATATAGGAACCCTCCAAGCAGTTCAAGATTATATAGATTTTTTTCAAAACTCACAACAAAAAGGAGCCGCAGAAAAAAAAAGAAATGAACTCGCTTTTTCTAAAGCAGAACAAGAAAATACAATAGAATCATACCAATACTTTATAGACACCTACCCTCTTGCTATCCAAATACCACAAGCAGAAAAAAAATACCAAACTCTCTTTTTTTACCAAATTACCAGAGATAAAAAAATAGAAAGCTATAAAGCATTCTTAAAAAAGTATCCCAATACAGAATTTACTAAAGAATGTGAGAAAAATATATTTGAAATATCCACAGCATCTAATAATATTCAGGACTATATAAACTTTATCAATCAGTATCCAAAAAGTCATCTTATAAAAAAAGCAAAAGATTTTCTTGCCTCTCTAGATAAAAACGTTTATAATCTCAAATACTTCTCTAACTATACACAAATACTTTCTTATAAGGACTCTATCCAAAAACTCCAAAGATTAGAAAATGAATTTTTATTACCCATATCCCGAGAAGGACTCTATGGAATTATTAATGAAAATGGAAAAACTATTATACCTCCTTACTACACCTCTCTTCCACCTGAATACTTTTCTTTTCCCATTCAAATACCCCAATATATAGAAGGATGGAAAAAAAATAATCACTACATTACATTGAGAAATGAAAAACCAATAACACCCGAAAAAAACTTTATTGCTGAAAATATGGGATATGGATTGATAAAAATAAAACTTTTAGAAAAATACGGAGTCATACATGAAAACGCACATACAATATTACCTGCCATATACCAAAATGTCTCTGTTTTACACCATACTTTTATTAAAATAGTTGAAAACAATAAATCAGGACTTGCAACCTATTCAGGAAAAGTCATTATCCCACCCCAATATGATGATATTATATATGAAAATGGATTTTGGATATTTAAACAAAATGAAAAATATGCCCTCGCATCCCTTGACCAAATAACAAAAACAGCAAATTTAGAATCCATAAACCTTTCTTTTGCCTATGACGAAATAGAACCGATACATAATAATTTTCTTATTGCTGTAAATAACGATGATACAGAAATTCTTTTTGACAGCACTCTTACTACTATTATCCAAAGAGATATTCAAAAAATTAGTTCTTTGGGTAAGTATTTTCAAATAAAGCAAGGAAAAACATACAAAATATATTCACCCGAAGAAAAACAATATATACAAGAAGAAATTCAACAAATAATAAGTAATAATGATTATATTCTCTTAAAAAAACAGAATAAATGGGGAGTAATAAAAAAAGAATATATAAATAACCCCACTCATTTTATATATGATTCCCTGACTTTTTTTAACCCAAATACTTTCCTATTCTACCTGCCCGATACATTTGGAGTTATTGTTGAAAATTCTATTACTCTCAAACTTCATAAAGATCAAACTATAAACTTTATAGGAGATTTTACAAAACCCTATTCTAAAACAAATCCCGAACATTTTATAACATTTTATTACCAACCATCTATTACTTCAACTACCACCACGAATATAACCCCTAAAAAAAATACTAAAACCACTAAAACCCCCATAAAGCCCAAAAAAGACACTCTTGCTAAATACCCTAAAATATTTGATCTGAGCGGAACAATCTATTTCTCTAATAATTATGAAAATATACAATATCTTTCCAAAGGATATTTTATGGTAGAAAAAACAAAAAAGAAAGGAATAGTAGACAAAACAGGAAAAATAGTCGTAAAACTTCTTTACGACGATATAGTAAAAATAGACACTACCTCGTTTATTTCTCTCATAAAAGATAAAAAAGTAGGATATTACTATACGAAAAAAAACATAATTATAGATCCAAAATACGACCAACCTATCAAAAAAATCGAAAATTATTTACAAATATCTATAAATGGTAAGATAGGAATCATTACTCCAGATGCAAAACCAATCATTCCACCTATTTACGACCAATTTATACCATTTTCAAATGAAAATATCCTTGCTCAATCAGGAGTATATTGGAAAATACTCTCTTTTACTAATAAAGTATTAAGAGATACAATACTAGATGTACAAATATTTTTTCAACAAAAAGATGAAAAAATCCTAAAAATACAAACTCTATACGGAATAGGGTTACTCAGTAATACTCAAAAAAATATCTCTTTTCCTGTCTATTCAGATATATTTTTAGCGAGACAGTATCCGGAACCTATTTTATTAATATCTAAACACGTTCCTGAAAAAGATTTTTATGATCTATTTTATACGAATAAGGCAGGAGAAAAAATATATTCATTTGTTATGAGTACGCCTGAGTATAAAAAAATAATATATAAAAAGTAAATACAATGTATATAAAAAATATAGCTCATTATGTCCCATATACCATTTTAAACAACGAGTATTTTACAAAATTAAATGGACTTTCTAACGAATGGATAAAGGAAAGAACAGGAATAATGGAAAGAAGAAAAGCCAGCCCAGATGAAAATACATCCACTATGGCTATAGAATCGGTAAAAAAATTAGCAACTATAACAACTTTTCCATTAGATAAAGTAGATCTCATTATTGGTGCATCTTATACCCCCGATGACACTATTGGAACCTTTGCACACAGGATACAAAAATATCTCAAAGCTATGAATTCTATTGTGTTAACGATATCTTCCGCTTGCTCTTCTTTTATAAATGCTATGGAAGTCGTAGAAGGATACTTCGCAACCAAAAAATCTCAAAATGCTCTTATCGTAATATCAGAGCATAATACTGCCTTTAACGATGAAAAAGATAAAGTGTCAGGGCATCTCTGGGGAGACGGATCCGTTGCTATATTAGTATGCAAAGAATATGAATATGCAAGTATAAAAGTTCAAGAAATAATTACAAAAGGAGCTGCCTTATCGGGACATGGACCCGACTCTGTAACCCTTAAAATGCCATTCGGAAAAATACAGATGCCATTCGGAAAAGACGTATTTCTAAACGCCTGCAACTACATGTCTTCTATAACAAAGCAAATATTGGAAAAAAACAATTATTCTATAAAAGATATGGCTTATTTTATACCTCACCAAGCAAATTTTAGAATTTCTAAAAAAGTAATGGAACAATTAGAAATGAAAGCAGAATCGGTTATATCTAATATTCAATATTTAGGAAATACAGGATCTGCCGGATCTGCAATAGGACTATCAGAAAACTGGAATATGTTTAAAATGGGAGAAAAAATAGTGGTTAGTGTATTTGGAGGAGGGTATGGATATGGAACCATGCTTTTAGAAAAACTATAAATCCAGTAATGTAACTCCTCTTATATTACTCTCTAAAAATTCGTTTTTGGATCCCATTCTCAACCTGACAATACAATAAGCAAAGCCCACGATGGAAACCATGGGATTTGCTTATTATTTTCCGAACCACTATTTCTACTGTAAACGAGAGCTTTATTTTGATTGGAATAATACTTTCTTTATTTCTATAATAATATATATAAAGGTGGGTTCTAAAAATTGTTTTTTAGGTTTTAATTTTTTAAAAATATAAAAACCCATTTTATATATTTAAAAAGTCAAAACAAAAGTACATATTTCATTCTTATTAGTTTACATTTTTTCTAATTTTTCTAAAAAAATAGTTTGGGTTCATC